>JAYUAH010000418.1:0-4286 GCA_043741415.1 Betaproteobacteria bacterium | reverse complement strand
CGGCGCTGCCGTTGGCGAAGACCGTTGACGATTACGAGGTGTTGCTGCCTTGGCGGATTGCGTTGCCGGCATCCTGACCCTGGGGGCGCGCGCTTGCCACGTCCATCACAATCGCGCAGATGATGCGAGGCACGGGGTTAAAAGACCGCTTACGCAATATCCAAACCGGCACCAGCCGCCGCACCGTGCGTTTGTTGATTTGGTTGAGGCTGCTGTAGCGTTGCTGCGAATACCCCATGCCGTAGGTCAGCACGTTGTCGGTGTTCTTGCCGTCGTTCTTTAAATCATCGAGTGTCTGGGCGTTTGCTATGGGAAAAAATTCAATAAAAACAAATACTAAGCACGCGAATAGCCTCATGACGCCCCTTGTATGCGACGGTGATCACCGAACAACGGAAACTAAACTGCGCAATACCGCTCTTGTATCGCCTTATCCGCCAGCAGATTCGCCGCCGTACCCTGATGCACGATCACGCCCTGATCCATGATGTAAGCGCGATCCGACACCGACAATGCGCGCTCCACGTTTTGCTCTACCAGCAGGATGGTGGTGCCGGCCTGCTTCATGCGCGCGAACAACTCGAACATCTCATCCACCAGTATCGGCATGATGCCTTCGGACGGCTCATCAAGCAGAATCATTTTGGGCTCGGCCATCATCGCTCGCGCAATCGCCAGCATTTGCTGCTCGCCGCCGGACAAGGTTTCACCCTGTTGCGCCAAGCGCTGCTTTAAACGCGGAAAGGTTTCGGCGATGCGCTCGATAATCTCGTGCTCGCGCGCGCGATGCGGCGAAGCTATTAACCCCAGTCGCAGGTTTTCCAGCACAGTGAGGCCGGGCACGATGCGGCGCTCTTCGGGCACGTAAGCAAGACCCCAGTGGAAGCGGCGAAACGCCGGCGCGCCCAACAGTTCGGCACCATCGAATCGCGCGCTACCCGAATGCTTGCTGACCAAGCCCATGATGGTGCGCAAGGTCGTGGTTTTACCCGCGCCGTTGCGCCCGATGAGCGTGACGATTTCGCCCGCATTAACCTCCAGCGACACACCTTGCAGCACGTGGCTGTGGTCGTACCACGCATTCAGTTTGTCGAGGGCAAGCATGGCGGCCATTACGTTTTGCCTTGGCCGAGGTAAACGCGCTTCACTTCGTCGTTGGTGCGGATGTCATCAGGGGTACCTTGCGCGAGCAACTCGCCGTGATGCAGCACTACCAGGTGCTGGCAAATACCCATCACCAGTTTCATTTTGTGTTCGACCAGCACCACGGTGCGTTCCGAAGCAAGGCGCACGATGAGGTCCATCATTTTTATGGTTTCTTCAGGCGACATGCCGGCGGTGGGTTCATCCAGCAGCAGCAGGCGCGGCTTACACGCCAGCGCCATGGCGATTTCCAGGCAGCGTTGCTCGCCGTGGGCCATGTCGCGCGCCAGCGCGTTGCGCTTGGTCTGGATGCCGACGCGTTCCAGCAACTGATCGGCTTGATCGATCAAGTCACGAATTTTCGCGCGCGGGGTCCACAAATTGTATTGCGTGCTCAACATCTGCGCGGCGACACGCACGTTTTCATGCGCAGACAATAACGGGAACACGTTGGTGATCTGAAATGATTTGGCGATGCCGCGCCGCGCGTATTCGTGAGGCTTGAGGCCAGTAATGTCGTTACCTTCGAAGGTCACGCGGCCGCTAGACGGTGGGAACGCGCCCGAAATCACGTTAAAGAATGTACTCTTGCCCGCACCATTGGGGCCGATGATCGCCGACAATTTATCGCGCGAAAAACTCACGCTCACGTCTTTCAACGCAACGAAGCCGCCGAATTGCTTGCCGATGCCCTCGGCCACCAGGATGTCTGAAGCGCCGCTCATTTCGCGCGCAGCCAATGCACAATCGAACCCCAAATGCCACGCGGGAAAAACAACACGAACACCATGAACGTCGCGCCCAGATAAAGCTGCCAGTGCGTGGTCCACAGGGTCAGCACGTCGGCAAATATTTGAAACACCGCCGCGCCCACAAACGGGCCGAAGAAAGTGCCAAAGCCGCCCAGCAGCGCCATCATCACCACATCGCCCGAGGTGGCGATTTGCAGCACTTCCACCGGCACGGTGGAAAGATGGATCGCACGCAGCGCGCCGGCCAAGCCGCAGAACGCGCCCGAAATCACGAAAGCCGTGAGTTTGATATTGGCCACGTTGTAGCCGCAGGCCGCGGCGCGTTTGTCGTTTTCGCGGATTGTTTCGAGCACCGCGCCGAAGGGCGAGGCGAGTATGCGCGAAAACAGCCACAGTGCCACGGCTACAATCGCCAGCATCACGTAGTACTTGTTGACTGGATTGAGTATGTCGATCTGCACGCCGAACAGGTTGATGCTCGACACGTTAATGCCGCGCAAGCCGTTCTCGCCGCCGGTCACGCTCTCCCACTTGTAAAAAATGTAGTAGACGCACTCGGCCAGCGCCAGCGTCACCATCGAGAAATAAATGCCGCGCGTGCGTATGGCGAGAAAGCCGATCACGCAGGCTACCGCCGCCGCGCACACCACGCCCGCGATGATGGCTGCATACCACGGCCAGCCCAGATGCACGATCATGATGCCACAGCCGTAACTGCCCACGCCCAGCAGCGCGGCGTGACCAAACGACAGCATACCCGCGTAGCCGAACAGCAAGTTGAAGCCGAGGGCGAACAAGCCCCAGATCAAAATGTTGATCGCCAGCGCGTGATACGGCACCAGCCACGGGAACACCATCAGCAGCAAGATCGATGCTGCGACGCGGTGGTGGGTGATGATATCTATGGTTTTGCGCAGGAGCATCGCTTCAACTCATCAGCCCGGCGCGGCCAAACAGCCCCTGCGGCCGCACCAGCAGCACCACTGCCATCAGTATAAATATCGACACGCGCCCGGCTTCCGGTGAAATCAGCGAGGTGAGGCTGACCACGATGCCCACCAGAATACCCGCGAACACCGCGCCTTTGATCGATCCCATGCCACCCACCACCGTGACCACAAACGCATCAGCCAGCAGCGACACACCCATCTCCGGCGTCACCGACTGCAAAGGCGCGGTCAGCACCCCAGCCAGCCCCGCGATGCCGGTGCCGATGCCGAACACCACCAGCCAGACTTTCGAAATGTCGATGCCCAGCACACGCACGATCTCCGGATCGCGCGCACCGGCGCGGATGATGAGTCCGTACGAGGTTTTTTCGATAAACAGATACAGCGCTGTCACGATCACCGCGGTCGCGCCGATCAGAAACAAACGATACAGCGGGAAGTGGCCGATGCCGAGATTCACCGCACCGGTCAGTCCCTCTGGCGTGGAGAACGGCACACCGTTCAGCCCAAACAGGATGCGCACAATTTCGATGAACACGTACGACAAGCCGAACGTCAGCAGCAGCGGGTAATCAATGCCGCGCCCATACAAGGGCCGCACCAGAAAGCGCTCGGTCAGCAAGCCGATGCAACCCACGCCCAGTGGCACCAACACCAGGCACACCCAGAAATTGCCGGTGTACGGCAGCAGCCACACGCCCATGTAGGCGCCGACCATGAAGAACGCGCCATGGGCGAAATTCACCACCGTGAGCATGCCGAAAATCAGCGACAGGCCGAGCGCCACCAGCACGTAGACTGCGCCGAGGGCGATGCCGGTAACTATTTGTAATAAAAAGAGGTCGAGCGTAATGCCGCTCATGGGGAGAATCTAAAAAATGGGTGCGAATTAACGTGGGTGCGGCTCTATCGACCGCCCTCACCCTCAGTCCCTCTCCGGATGGGAGAGGAAGCGTGTGACTTACTTATGCCCCAACTCCCCACAACTGCGCAACAGCTTCTCGTCCGGATTTTCAATGCCGATCACATCGAACACGTCGTTCTTGTCGCGCACCGCACTGCCTTTTTTGGATTGCAGCAATATCAGCGACTGCACCGATTGATGATCGCACTTGCGGTAGTTCTGAGGGCCTTTGTAGTAATCGTATTTCAGGATTTCCATCGCCACGATCACTTTGTCGGTGTCGGTGGATTTAGCATTCCGCGCGGCATTGAGCACCGTGCGCACGCCGGCATAGCCCAGCGCGCCGTAATCAGTAGGCACCGTACCGGGATGTGCCTTGCGATAACGGTCGTTGAAGGAGCGCGCGCTGGCCAGCGAATCCTCAATCTTCCAGTAGTATGAAGTCGCACCCACCACGCCTTCGAACGCCTCAGGGCCCGCCGCCATGCGTGCCGAGATCAGCAGCACCGGCGTAATGATTTTCGCCGACTTGGTAAT
>JAYUAH010000417.1:0-4293 GCA_043741415.1 Betaproteobacteria bacterium | reverse complement strand
TGTCTTCAACCGTGAACGTGCCTTGCGTGCCGGCCAGTTCGCCGAGGTCGCCCACCTGCCCGCCGGATTCGGCATAAAACGGCGTGCGGTCGAGCACCACCACGCCTTCATCGCCCGTAGCCAGTTCTTGCACCGCCGTGCCGCCTTTGTAGAGCGCCACCACTTTGCCTTCGAGTGTCAGCGTGTCGTAGCCGTGAAACTCTGTGGTCGCGCCGCGATACTCGATATCCGCGGCTATCTGAAATTTGGATGAGGCACGCGCGGTTTCACGCTGGCGCTCCATCGCCGCCTCGTAGCCCGCGTAATCGACGCGCACATTACGTTCGCGCGCAATGTCGGCCGTGAGGTCCAACGGAAAGCCAAAGGTGTCGTACAACTGGAACACCGTGTCACCGTCGAGCATTTTGTCTTCGCGACTCAAGGCACCTTCGAGGATTTTCATGCCGTTGACCAGCGTTTCGGCGAAGCGCTCTTCTTCCTGCTTCAGCACTTGGGTGACGCGATCCTGCACTTTGACCAACTCCGGATACGCGGCACCCATTGCTTTCGCCAGATCGTCGACCAGGCGATAGAAGAATGCCTGCGTCTGTCCCAGTTGGTAGCCATGACGAATCGCACGGCGAATAATGCGCCGCAACACATAGCCGCGTCCCTCGTTGCCGGGGATCACGCCGTCGACGATCAAAAACGAACACGCGCGAATGTGATCGGCAATCACCTTCAGCGAATTGCTGGCAAGGTCTTTGGTATGCGTTTCGCGCGCGGCGGCCTTGATCAAGGCCTGAAACAAATCGATGTCGTAATTGGAATGCACATGCTGCATCACGGCGGCGATGCGCTCCAGCCCCATGCCGGTATCCACCGAGGGCTTGGGCAGCGGATGCAATACCAATTCGTCGCCGCTTTTTTGTCTTTCGAACTGCATGAACACCAGGTTCCAGATTTCGATGTAGCGGTCGCCATCGGCGTCGGGCGAACCGGGCGGGCCGCCTGGCACATCGGGCCCGTGGTCGTAGAAAATTTCGCTGCATGGCCCGCACGGCCCGGTATCGGCCATTTGCCAGAAGTTGTCCGACCCGCCGCCGGGGTTGTCACCGATGCGCACTATACGATCGCTCGGCACACCGATTTGCTTGGACCAGATGTCGTAGGCCTCATCATCGGTGTGATACACCGTCACCCACAGTTTGTCTTTCGGCAGTTTGTAGACATCGGTGAGTAATTCCCACGCAAATTGAATCGCATCTTTTTTGAAATAGTCGCCGAAGCTGAAATTGCCCAGCATTTCAAAAAACGTGTGATGGCGCGCGGTGTAGCCGACGTTTTCCAGATCGTTATGCTTGCCGCCGGCGCGCAGACTGCGCTGCGAGGTGGTCGCGCGTTTGTAGGCGCGCGTTTCCTTACCGGTGAACACGTCTTTAAACTGCACCATGCCGGAGTTGGTAAACAGCAGCGTGGGATCGTTGGCCGGCACCAGTGGGCTGGACGCAACAATGGTGTGACCGCGCGCTTCGAAGAATTTCAAAAACTTGTCGCGTATGTCGCTGCTTTGCATTGCTGTCCCTGAATGTCGGTACTACGGAAAGGGTTGAATTTTAACGCAAATATCTGTTGCAGGCCGAAGGTTGTATTACTATGGGCGCGCTGCGATAGTGCACACAGGAGGAGCACAAGCATGGTGCGATGGATTCATTCTTCGTTAGTAGCAGCGCTGCTGTGCACGTCACAGGGCTACGCGCAGGACGCGAAATACCCCAACAAACCGATACGCTGGGTAATCCCCTTCGCGCCCGGCGGCGGCACCGACATGGTGGCGCGACCGGTTGCGCACAAGCTGACGGAACGGCTCGGTCAGCAAATCCTCTATGACAATCGCGGCGGCGGTGGCGGCGTGATCGCGGGCGAAATTGTTGCCAAGGCAAATCCCGACGGTTACACGCTGCTGGTCGCAGCCGTGGCGGTGATGACCGTGAATGTGAGTCTGATGAAACTGCCGTTCGATCCGGTGAAGGACTTCGCGCCCATCACCAAATTCGCGGCGGTGCCGAATATGCTGGCCGTGCGCGCGAATCATCCCGTGAGCAAGTTGCTGGATGTGGCGCCGTATGCAAAAGCCAACCCCGGCAAATTGCGCTGGGCGCTGTCGGGCACGGGCTCGGCGGGCACGCTGTCGATGGAATTGTTTCGCATGGCCTCCGCCATTGATGTGGTGCCTATACCCTACAAAGGCGCAGGGCCGGCGATGATTGCGGTGGTCGGCGGCGAAGCGGATTTGATGTTTGCTAACCCTGCGGTGTTCATGCCGCATCTGATCGCGGGACGCCTGCGCGCGCTCGGCACCGCCAGCATGCAACGCATCGCCGCGCTGCCCGAGATGCCCACCTTTCACGAATCGGGATTTCCGAATTTTGAATCGCTGTCGTGGTACGGCTTGGCGGCCCCGGCGCGCACGCCGCCCGCGATCATTGCGCTGCTGCACCGGGAAACCGTCGCCGTGTTAAAGCAGCCGGATATCGTCGCGCGCATCACGCAGGACGGTGGCATACCGGTGGGCAATACGCCGCAGCAATTCGCTCAGGAAATCCGCAGTGAAATCGCCAAGTGGGCAAAGGTGATCAAGGATACGGATATCAAGATGTGAGACCGTACTTCGCTACTGCAATAATTATGTAAGTATTTGATTTTAAACATTATTTTTATAAACCCGGCGCCGCGCTAGCCTGCACCGCCCTCCTCCGCGTCACCCGCGGCCTGCGCACCGATATGCTTGATCACGCGCAGCGCCAACCCAATGGCATACCCGCGCGACTGCAAAAAGCGGATATGCCGCGCTTTTTCTTTTTGATCCACCGGCCCGCGACGGAATTTGCGCTCGCACAGGGCGAGTGCGGCGGCGAACTCTTCATCGGGATCGGCCTCGGCCAACGTAGCAGCGGTAATTTCCACATCGACACCGGCTTGTTTGAGTTCCTGTGCGATAGCGCGGCGCGCGAACTGGCCGGTGCGTTTGCGCACCAGCGCTTCGGCGTAGCGCGTATCCGACAGGCAGCCGCGCTCAGCCAAATCGTCCAGCAGGGTTTCTAGTTCGGCTGGATTTTCAGGATCAACGTGGCCGCGTAACTTGCCGGCCAGTTCCTGCCGCGACAACTCGCGCCGGCCCAAGAGGCGCAGCGCGCGCCCACGCAGCGTAGGCTGAGTCGTTCCCGGCAGTGAAAGCTGCCGACTACTCTTCTTCGACTTCGGCGACTGCTGCTGGCGCACTGCCGGCTCCACCTCCACCTACGCCTAACTCGGCACGCACCTTGGCTTCGATTTCCTGCGCCATCGCGGGGTGCTCACGCAAGTAATCGCGCGTGTTGTCTTTGCCTTGGCCGATGCGGTCTTTGCCGTAGCTGTACCAGGCGCCGGATTTTTCGATGAATTTGTGTGCGACACCGAGTTCGATGATTTCGCCTTCGCGCGATATGCCTTCGCCATACAGTATGTCGAATTCGGCCTGCCTAAACGGCGGCGCGACTTTGTTCTTGACCACTTTGGCGCGGGTTTCGGAGCCGATGACTTCTTCGCCCTTTTTGATGGCGCCGATGCGGCGGATGTCGATGCGCACCGAGGCGTAAAACTTCAGTGCATTGCCGCCGGTGGTCGTTTCCGGGTTGCCGAACATGACACCGATTTTCATGCGGATTTGGTTGATGAAAATCACCAGCGTATTGGAGCGCTTGATGTTGGCGGTGAGTTTACGCAGCGCCTGCGACATCAGCCGCGCCTGCAGGCCCATTTGCGGCTCGCCCATTTCGCCTTCGATTTCCGCGCGCGGCACGAGAGCCGCCACCGAATCGATCACCACCACATCCACCGAGCCGGAACGCACCAGCATGTCGGCAATTTCCAGCGCTTGTTCGCCGTTGTCGGGCTGCGAGATCAGCAGGTCTTCGACCCGGACACCGAGTTTTTCAGCATACTGCGGATCGAGCGCATGCTCGGCATCGATAAACGCTGCGGTGCCGCCGAGCTTTTGCATTTGCGCGATCACACTCAATGTCAGCGTGGTTTTGCCCGACGACTCCGGCCCATAGATTTCAACCACACGTCCGCGCGGCAGGCCACCGATACCCAGCGCGATGTCGAGGCCCAGCGAGCCGGTCGATACCACCTGAATATCCTTGGCGATATCGGATTCGCCAAGGCGCATGATCGAGCCCTTACCGAATTGTTTTTCGATCTGCGACAGCGCAGCGGAGAGTGCTTTGGATTTGTTTTCGTCCAATTTGTTATTCCTTGATTCCTGAATGA
>JAYUAH010000416.1:0-1723 GCA_043741415.1 Betaproteobacteria bacterium | reverse complement strand
CCTGCATCACGTGGCCGGGAATGCAGATGCCGCATTGCAACGCAGTTTGATTGACGAACGCCTGCTGCACCGGGTGCAGCGCGTCCGCCGTGGCCAGGCCTTCGATGGTGCGAATGTCGGCACCATCGCATAGTGCCGCGAGTTGCAGGCAAGCGGGGGTGGGCTCGCCGTTGACAATCACGGTGCAGATGCCGCAGCCGCCGATGCCGCAGCCGAGTTTGGCGCCGGTGAGTTGGAAGTCTTCGCGCAGCACATCCGAGAGCAGTCGGTCGCCGGCTTTGAGTGCAACTTCCGCCGGATCGCCGTTGAGTGTGAATTTGATAAGCATGAAAAGCACCTTTTAAGAGGGCCGGATTATAAGCGGAATGGTGTGATTCGTCTTACAATGTGCACCCGTTTTCTTGCCCCGAAGGCACGCAGGAGATTCGTTCGTGTACGACACCCACTTTCACATCATCGACATGTGTTTTCCGGTGCAGGAAAATCAGGGATTTTTTCCGCCATCGTTTCCTGCAGCGGATTATCTGGCGCGCACGCGAGGCTTAAGTATCACCGGCGGCAATGTGGTGTCGGGTTCGTTTCAAGGCTTTGATACCGGCTTTATGCACGAAGCATTGCGTGTGCTGGGGCCGACGTTCACCGGCGTGATTCAAATTCCGTCATTCGCTACCGATGAAGAGATACTCAAACTCGACGCGATCGGTGTGCGCGGCGTGCGCTTTAATATGGCGCGCGGTGGGTCGGCGGATATTGCCGACATGGATCGCATGGCACGCCGCGTGTGGGACCTCGCGCGCTGGCACGTCGAGCTGTATGCCGATGCACGCGACCTCGAACCGATTTTCGACACGCTCGCTGCATTGCCCGCGGTCAGCATCGCGCATCTGGGTATGTCCGACGAAGGCTTGCCGACGATGGTGCGGCTGGCCGAGAAAGGCATGATGGTGAAGGCCACCGGCTTTGGCCGCATGACGCTCGATCCGGCGAAAGGTATACGCACGTTGGTGAAAGCAAATCCTGATGGTTTGATGTTCGGTAGCGACTTGCCGTCGCAGCGCGCGCGCCGTGCGTTTTCGCCGTCGGATATCGATGTGTTGCGCGATAACATCGACGCGAGTTTGGTGCGCAAAGTGTTCTTCGATAACGCAGTGAAGTTTTACCGGCCGCGGCAATTACCTTTTGATGTACAATTAAAAATTGTTTAAAATCAAATACTTACGATATATTGTTGCTGGTGTGGCGATGGCGAGCGTTGAGCATGCTGCTGCACAACGGCATGCGTAGTGCGGGCACGCTGCGCCTTGCCCGCCCGACAAATTTCTACGCGAGCGAAGCCACCATCCCACCATCCACCTGTACCGCTGCACCGGTAGTAAACCCTGCCAGTTCTGAACAAAAAAACGCGACCATCGCGCCGAGTTCTTCGGGTTTGCCGATGCGCTTCATCGGCACTTGCTGCGCGCGCAGTTTGAGGTCGTAGCTTTTTTCCATCGCTTCGGTGCCGACGGATGCGGGGCACACCGTGTTCACCGTCACGCCGCTAGCGGCGATTTCGTTGGCGAGGTGGCGCAGGTAGCCAGTGAGTCCAGCGCGGAACACGGTGGATAGGCCGTGCTTGGTCATCGGTTGTTTCACTGTCGCGGAGGTGATGCCGACGATGCGGCCCCAGCGGCGCGCGACCATCAAGGGTGCTACTTTGCTCACTACGCGCACTGCGCCGCGT
>JAYUAH010000415.1:0-1724 GCA_043741415.1 Betaproteobacteria bacterium | reverse complement strand
GGGCGCTTTTGCGTACATTAAATCGAGTATGCAATGAATCGCCTCATCGCCACCCACACCGAGTATTGCCGCGCCGAGGATTTCTTTGCTGTCCGCATCGACGGTAATTTTCATGAAGCCCTGCGTCTCGCCTTTTTCAACGGCACGGCCGACGCGTGTCATCGGGCGCCGGCCGGTGAGCGCGCGGCGTCCGGATTTGCGCACTTCGGTGTCGGTCATGCCCACGCGCGCGAGCGGCGGATCGGTAAACAAGCCGTAGGCGACGAGCCGGTCATTCACCGAGCGTGTGTCGCCATGCAATAAATTGTCTGCGACGATTTCGTAATCGTTATAGGAAGTGTGGGTGAACGCGCCGCGTCCGTTGCAATCGCCGATGGCCCAGATGCCGGGCACGTTGGTACGCAACCGGTCATCGACGCCAATGTAGCCGCGCGCATCGGTCTGCACGCCGGCGCGAGCAAGGCCCAAGTCATCGGTATTCGGCACGCGCCCCACTGCCAGCAGCAGGTGCGAGCCTACAACTTCACGCGCGCCGGTGGCGCAATCGAGCTTGATGGCGATGCGCTCGCCGCGTTTTTCCACCGTCATGCACTCGGCGCCGGTTTCGATCGCCACACCTTCGTTGTGTAGGATGTCGCGCACACCCTGCGATACGTCTGCGTCTTCGCGGCCGATGATCTGCGGCGCTTTTTCGATAATGGTGACGCGTGCACCGAAGCGCCGGTAGATTTGTCCGAACTCCAGCCCGATGTAGCTGCCACCGATAATCAGCAAATGTTCGGGCAGGAAATCGACATCCATGAGGGTCGAGTTGGTGAGATAAGGCACTTGATCAAGACCCGGCATAGTCGGTACCAGTGCGCGGCCGCCGACGTTGATGAAAAATTCTTTGGCCTCGATAATTTCACTGTTCACACTCACCGACGTCGGCGACTCAAAGCGCGCGTGGCCCTCGATCACCGTGAGATTGGGCGTGCCTTTCAACCATTTCTCGACGTTGTTGGAGGCGGTGTTGGCGACCTGATCCTTGCGCGCCTTGACACGCTGCATGTCAACGCGTACCGGGCTATCGATCAGCACGCCGTAATCCGCGGCGCGGCGCGCGAGATGCGCGGCATAGGCGCTCGCCACCAGCGTTTTCGTCGGCATGCAGCCGGTATTGACGCAGGTGCCGCCGAAGCGCTTGCGTTCGATGATCGCAACCTTGCGTCCGGCCCCTGCCAGCTTCGCGGCCAGCGACGGCCCCGCCTGGCCGGTGCCGATCACCAGCGCATCAAAACGGCGGCCCATTACGCGGTCACTTCATGCACAACCACGCCGTCAATCGCATCGACCGCCTGCTTCCAGCACGCCTGTTCAAGTGTGCGGCGCGTATCGCTGTATCCGGCCTGCCAGCGCGTGCGCACGCCTACCGGTGTGAAATCGATATCCTTGGTGAGATCTTCGCCCTCGACTCTGGGCGCAAGCAGCGGCACCACGTGCATCACCGTGGCGCAGCCGTAGGCAAGCAGTTCACGTACTTCTTGCTTGTTGCGCTGCGACGCCGGTATGTGCAGGGATAAATCGCGGATGATGTGGCGCAGCCGGTGTATCTGCTGCTGGCGTGTGATGTGGCTCTTGGCGCGGCTTGCGTACTGAATGTCTTTGTGGCGCGCGAGCACTTGCGAAATGGTCTCCGGTTCCGGGCCGCTCGGTTGCCACATGTTCGCGGCAAAAATCAGTGA
>JAYUAH010000414.1:0-10006 GCA_043741415.1 Betaproteobacteria bacterium | reverse complement strand
GCCAGCGTCTGGCCCACGCGTTTGTCGGAGTAGGATTTGTTGATCACGGTTGAGCTGATCAGCGTGTCGTTGGGAATAATCGCTTCCACACCGCCGAGACTGCGCACTACCACATAGCGCGCGGTCATTTTGGTGAGCTGGCCGGAATGCTGATCGATAGTGACCAGATCACCGGGTGCTACCGAGCGATCCATGAGTATGATGAAACCGCTGATGTAATTGCTGGCGATTTTTTGCAGACCAAAGCCCAGCCCCACGCCGAGCGCGCCGCCGAACACCGACAACACCGTGAGATCAATGCCCACCGCCGGCAGTGCCAGCAAAATCGCCAGCAGCACCAGCAGCGCCTGCGCGAGTTTCGAAATCATCACCCGCAGATTGATATCCAGATCGGTGGCGGCCATCGTGCGCGCGCCGATAAGGCGGGCCAGCCACAACGCGATCAGCAGGGTGACCATCACCGTCGTCAGGCCCTGCAGAATCAGCAGCAGCGAAATGCGGCCTTTGCCCACGGCAAATCCCAGCGCATCGAGCAACTTCAAAAGATGCGGCAGCAGCCCGGCGATATGCAGTGCCACGCCGATCCACACCAGGGTAGCGATGATGCGTATCAGCGTATCGCGCCAGCCGCTGGGCGCGAACACCTGGTGCAGCATCACCACCACAAAGCGGATCAGGATCGCCGCGGTGAGCAGCGCCACCATCAAATCCAGAAAGTGCAGGTTGTCGTCGTCCATTACCACGCTCGCGCCGAGTATCAACAGCACGGCGAGTATCGGAAACAGCAGCATCGCGACGGCGTAGCGCCCGAAGGTCGAGCCGCCGCCCATGGCGGCGAAGCGCTGACGCAGCGCCCGGCTTAGCGCCCACGCGACGAGCAGGCTCGCCGCGACCGCCGCGACCTGCCACAGCACAGCCACGTCGTGCAGGCTCGTCCAAAGATTGAGCAGCAGATTATGCGGGGGCGGGGTTCTGAGCATCAGGCGCTGAGGGACTCGTGATTTAGGAACTCGTGGTTAAGTTGCCCTGAAAATTTTAGCACGCACGGCATGCCCCTGCATGAACGCGCGTTACGCCCCGTGCGTAAACACGAACGCGCATCACGCCGCGCGCGCAAGGACCGCGCCAAAAAAGCCATCGGTGCCGTGCTGGTGCGGGGTGAGGCGCAGATATTTGCCGGTGCGCAAGGTAATCTGCTGTTGCGCGAACACGCTGTCGCAATCGACCACGCTGAACGCCGGATGCGCGGCGAGAAACGCATCGACGATGGCTTCGTTTTCTTCGGCGAGCAGGCTGCACGTGGCATACACCAGGCGCCCGCCGGGTTTTACCATGCGCGCGGCGGATGTGAGAATTGCGGTTTGCTTGCGCGTGAGTTCCAGCACGCTCTGCGGCGACTGGCGCCATTTGAGATCGGGGTTGCGGCGCAGCGTGCCCAAGCCGCTGCACGGCGCGTCGACCAGCACGCGATCGGCTTTGCCACTGAGCCGCTTCACGCGGATGTCATTTTCGCTGGCAATCACTTGTGGATGCACGTTGGACAGACCCGAGCGCGCGAGCCGCGGTTGCAGTTTTTTCAGGCGCGACACCGACACATCAAACGCGTAGAGCCGTCCGCGGCTCGCCATCAACGCACCCAGCGCCAGTGTCTTGCCGCCCGCGCCGGCGCAAAAATCGATGATCAGATCATGCCGCGTCGGTGCCAGCAGGCTGCACAGCAACTGGCTGCCTTCGTCCTGCACTTCAATCGAACCATCGAGAAACAGCGCATGGCGATTGATCGAGGGGCGGCCTTGCAGCCGCACGCCGTACGGCGAATAGGGCGTGGGCGTGGCGGCGATTTCATCGGCGGCCAGTGCGGTGAGTACCGTGTCGCGTTTCGCGCGCAGCGTATTCACGCGCAAATCGAGTGGCGCGGGCTCGGCCAGGCCCACGCCCAGTTGCAGAATGTCTGCGTCCGAATACTGGGCGCGGAGTTTATCGACCACCCAGTCCGGCAGTTCGGCCTGCTCCGCAAGTGTGAGCGCGTCGGTGGTGACGCCCTTGATGGCCGCTACAACGTCGGCGTCGCCACGGCGCAACAGCGGTTCCAACTCGCGCGTGTTGAGCCCTTGCGCGCGGGTGAGCCAGGCGAGCAACAGGGCGCGCGCTTTGCCGCTGCCGGCGGTGAGATGGTCGAGCAGGCGTTTTTTGCGCAGCACGCCGAACACTGCTTCGGCAACGAAGGTGCGCTCGGCCGGGCCGATTTGACGGTGTTCGCGAAAGTAGCGGCTGAGTATGGCGTCAGCGGGGAAATCAAAGCGCAGCACGGCGACCAGCGCGGTGACGGCGTGTTCAAACTGCGTAACGGATATTTTCAAGGGGTGCGATGCAAAAGTAGTACTGGTAACAACGGAACAACGGCAAACTGCTATTTTTCGCCGATGCTGATTTCAGTGGCGATTTGCTCGCCGCCGGGCGTGCCGTCGCGGTTGGTGACGCGGATACGCACCGGCAGGTAACGATACTCCGCGGCGAGCCATACTTCGATGGTTTCGCGGCCCGCTCGCGCGATCTGTTTGATCGGCAGCGCGCGCAGATTGCCGAGCGGTGTTTCGATGGTTTCTTCATCGAGCACGTCGATGTCATAGCGCTCGAAACGTCCGCCGTTGGTGAGCGGTAACTGCAGGCGCCCGCGCGGCGGCGGCGCCAGCGAAAAGTGGTACATAAAGCTCAGTAAGTCCTGGCTGCCGGCGGGTAGCTCCGCGGTTTTCGGATCCGCGGCAGAGCCAAACGCCAGTGAATTTTTGCTCCAGTCAAACACGGCGGCGGTGTCGTCGGATTTGCCGCTGATCACCACCTTGGAGGTAAAGCTTTGCGGTTGCAGTCCGCGCTCGGTAATCAGGCCACTGCTTTGGTAAATGCGCGGCCCGAAGCGCGTGAGCCGTGCGAGGCCCGTGGTGTCTGAGCGGCTGTTGAGCGTATAAGTATTGTCGTTGGCTTCCCACGACAACACCGTGCGCCCGACTTCCGTCGACATCCCACTGAGATAAAGGGACAGGGTGTACGAAATACGCCCACGTCGCGGCAGTGTCTTAATCAACGCGGGTTCGGCTGCGGCGAGCGTAGTCGGCGCGGCAGTGGCGACCACCACGGGTTCCGTCGGCGGCGCAGGCGGCTCTGGCTGCGCGATAACTTCAGGCGTTGGTATTTCGGCGACGGGCTCGGCGGCGGGCGGTGCCCACGGCGCCGGCGCGTCTGATCGGATGATCGCCGGTGCGGCGGCTACTCGTGCGGGTGTTGCGCGCGGTTTCGTGACGGGCTTCACCGTGGATGCCGGCGGCGGCACCGGTGCCAGTCGCACCAGCAGTGGCGGCGGATCGGCTTGCGTTTGCGGTAATGCAATCCAGCGACCCGACAGCGTAATGGCATGCGCCAGCACGGAGATCAGCAAGGCCCCCCACAGCGGTGCGGTGCGCGCGCGCTTCACGGGTTGATATCGAGCTTGGTGGCGACTTGCTCGTAGCGCACGCCGTCGTCTTCGATAATCACGACTTTGACCGGCAGATTGCCGTACTCGGGTGCGATCCACACTTCGGTGCCGGTGTCGTCGGGCTCGCGCTGCTTCACCAGGTGAATGGTGTTCAGCCGTTTGAAAGGCGTGTCGATGGTGACATCGGGTTGCACGGCGTAGCGGTAGCGTTCGAGCTTGCGCCCGTTGGTCATCACAAAATCCATCACCGACGCCTTGGTATTCATCGTGCGCGCGGCAAACATCAGTTGATACATGATCGACAGCCGATCCTGCGCGCCGGCCGGCAGCGCCAGCGCGTGTTGCAGACCGTCGTGCGTGAGATTCAGCTTCGCGCCCGGCCAATCGAAATCCGCACTCATGGCTTTGCCGCGGAAGTGGCCTTCAAAGCGTTGCGGACGCAAGCCGTCTTTGGTCACCGCGCCGACACTGACATAGCGTGCCGGTTCGCGTTGCACCAACGCAAACAGGCCGGTGGCGC
The DNA here is from genome assembly GCA_043741415.1 of Betaproteobacteria bacterium. GTDB lineage: Bacteria > Pseudomonadota > Gammaproteobacteria > Burkholderiales > SG8-41 > UBA5216. The sequence continues at coordinate 6,014 of JAYUAH010000414.1, read as the reverse complement.
GCGCTTCGCTGGTGGCGCGATACGCACCGTCTTTGACTTCGAAGTGCTCGGTAATCGTGCCCAGCATAATGCCGTTACGAAACAGATTGTAGGTAATCGAGGACGACACCGGCGCCGCAGAATACGCCGGGGTGAGCACGCCCAGCGCCACTGTACAAGCCACGGCATACAACCAGAGCTTTGATAAAATATTGTTTAAAAACATATACTTACGTATTTTCGTCCAGTGCCGGTGAAATCAGTGCGCCGTGTGCTGCGATGGATGCTGCGGCCCCTGTATAAACGACAACGCCGCTGGCGCCGAGTTTCACGCGGCCCGCGCAAATCCAGTGTATCGCCTGCGGATAAATACGATGTTCTTCGGCGAGCACGCGCGCGGCGAGCGTGTCTTCGTCGTCATTCGCGAGCACCGGTACCGCTGCTTGCATGATGATCGGTCCGCTATCCACACCGGGTGTGACAAAGTGCGCGCTACAGCCGTGCACGCGCACACCGGCCTCCAGCGCACGCCGGTGCGTGTGCAGGCCCGGAAACGACGGTAACAGCGAGGGATGAATGTTGATCATGCGGCCTGAATAACGCGTGACGAAGCCCTCGGTTAACACCCGCATGAAACCCGCGAGCACCAGCAGATCAGGCTGATAGCGGTTGATCTCCATGGCCAGCGCCGCGTCAAACGTTTCGCGGTCTGCAAAGGCGCGGTGCGGCACCACGGCGGCGGGAATGTTTTGATGCTGCGCGGTGGCTAAACCTTTGGCGTTGGGTTCGTTGCTGATCACCGCGGCGATCTCGACGGGCAGGTGCGCCTTGAGTATCGCCTCCATGTTGGAGCCGCGACCAGAAATCAGGATGACAATGCGTTTCATTGAATCCAGGTAAAGGTCAAATTCATTTACCGCAAAGGCGCAAAGAACGCAAAGCAAGCGCAAAGAACGGCAACGTCATGCCGTTGAACTTCTTTGCGCGATGTTTTTTGTGTTTTCGCGTCTTCGCGGTGAGAACACAATGTCACATCACCACCGCTTGTGCCATACCTCTCGAGCGGCGCACCACCTCGCCGATGCGCCACGTGCGTTCACCGGCCCGCGCGAGCAGCGCCTGCGCTTTCGCTGCATGCTTGGCATCCACCACGATGATCATGCCGATGCCGCAGTTGAACACGCGATGCATTTCGGCGTCCGCCACGTTGCCTTGCTGTTGCAGCCAGCCGAACAACGGCGGCATGGGCCAAGCGTTTTTGTCGATACGCGCGCTCAAACCAGCCGACAACACGCGCGGAATGTTTTCCACCAGTCCGCCGCCGGTGATGTGCGCCAAGCCCTTTAACGGCACTTTTTTCGCCAGCGCCAGCACTGGCTTCACATAAATGCGCGTGGGCGCGAGTATCAAATCTTTTAGCGACCGGCCGCCCACTTTTGTCGACAGCTTCACACCGCGCGTGCTGATGATCTTGCGGATCAGCGAATAGCCATTGGAATGCGCACCGTTACTGGCCAGGCCCAGAATCACATCGCCGGGCCTGATGTTTTTACCATCGATGATTTTGGATTTTTCCACCACGCCCACGGCAAAACCCGCCAGATCATATTCGCCGGCGGGATACATGCCCGGCATTTCAGCCGTCTCGCCGCCGATCAGTGCGCAGCCCGCTTGTTCGCAGCCGGCCGCGATGCCTTTCACCACGTGCGTGGCGGACTTCACATCAAGCTTGCCGCAGGCATAGTAATCCAGAAAAAACAGCGGCTCCGCGCCCAGTGTCAGGATGTCGTTGACACTCATCGCCACCAGATCGATGCCGACGGTATCGTGGCGCTTCAATTCAAACGCGAGTTTGAGTTTGGTGCCCACGCCGTCGGTGCCGGACACCAGCACCGGCTCTTTATAGCCGCGCGGCACCTGGAACAGCGCGCCGAAGCCGCCGATGCCGGCCAGCACGCCAGGGCGCATAGTCCTCTTGGCGTATGGTTTGATGTTTTCGACCAGACTGTCACCGGCATCGATGTCGACGCCGGCGTCGCGGTAGGTGAGACGGGAAGTGAGGCTGTTGGAGGTGTTTTTGCGGGGTTTCAAGTTTGCACGATTCGAGTCAATAACCAGGCCGTCATTATCCCCGAACCCGGCACGCCGTGCGGTGCCCGGGAAAGTTTGCGCTCAGCCGTGAAAAAATGCCGTTGCTGCGGCTTCGACTGTCGCGCCGAAGCGACTTAACGCGTTTATAGCGCGGTTACGACTTGAATCCGCATCAATCCCTGTGTATGTTGCGTAACGTTTTTGCGGGTCGCGCGTTTAGCGTTTTCCATTTCGCTTTCCATTTGAGATCGGCTTATGACTTTAACCTTTTTGAGCACTCGTTTTTTCACGCTCTTTGTGACGGTGGCGGGCTTGCTCGCGGCTGCCCCGGTCGTGGCGCAAACGCCGCGCAATGCCGCCTGGTGGACTGACGCGAGCCGCATACTGGCAGGCGAGGCGCCCACTGCCGGCAGTGCGCTGGGCAAGCTCGCGACTGAGCCGTCGGTTGAGCAGCACCGCAAGGCGTTCGCGCGTTCATGGGCGCAATTCGATGCATCGCGGCTGAAGCCGGCCATGCGTTTTTCGCAGGGCGCGGTGGCGCCGCAGTCGCCGGGCGCCGGTCCGGTTTTTTATCCGTTTAGCGGGCCCGATGCGCTCTACGCGCTGGCCATGTTCCCCCAGGCATCCGACTTCGTGCTGATGGGGCTGGAGCCGGTGGGTGAATTGCCCGACCTCGGCGCATTGTCCGATGCTGATCTTGCCGAGAGCCTGGCCGAGTTGCGCCGTTCGCTGCGCTCAATTACCTCGGTCAGTTTTTTCCGCACCAATGACATGCGTGCCGAATTGGGCAAAAACCGCTTCTCCGGCGTGACCCCGATCCTGATGTTGTCCATCGCGCGCCACGGTTACACGGTGCAGGGTATTGAGCCGTTGATCCTAGAGCCGGATGCGACCTTGCGTGTGGCCAACGTAGGCGATGTCGCAGGCGCGCAGCAGAACCTGCCGGCGCAACGCGTGTCCGGTGTGCCTGGCGTACGCGTGCGCTTCGTGAAGCGGGGCGAAACCAAATCGCGCAACCTTTATTATTTCAAGGCCGATCTCAGCGACGCGGGTTTGGAAAGTACCGCGCAGCCCTTGAAGTGGGTGGCGAACGTAGCACCCAAGGCGACCTACCTCAAGGCCGCATCGTACCTCATGCACAATGCCCACTTTTCCAAAGTGCGCGAATTCATACTCGCCAAAACGGAGATGATCGTGCAGGACGACTCCGGCATCCCGCTGCGCTTTTTTGCAGCCGAGAAGTGGGACAGCGCTTTTTATGGCTCCTACGACGGACCGATCAGACTTTTCGCAAACAGGTATCAGGATGACTTGCGGCAGGCGTACGTCACTTCAGGCAATGCGCTTGACGTCGGCATCGGCTACGACCATCAGGCGAAGACCAGCAACATCCAGCGCTTCATGCGCAAGGGTGGCGGCACGCAGACGGCGTCTGCGCGCTGAGGGGTGTCGTTACAAAAATATTCAATAAAAACAAATAGTTACGTTTTTTGTCGCGGCGTGCTGCGATAACCACCGTGCCACCGGCCTGCACGCTAGCGTAATGCCAAAGAGGTATTCGCTGATGGGTGTAAATTGGTACTTCTGCTTTGGTGTTCATCGTTCGCTGCTATGCGGATTGCGGGTTGAAGAGGTCGGCGCAACAGGTTTTCTTCGGGCTTGCGCAAGTCCTAAGAATTCTTTATATTTGAGTTCATGAACTCTCGTTCCCAGGCCCTCGCAGTTTCCAAACTGCTTCTTTCGCCCAGCACGCTGCTGCTGGCGGGCCTGCTGCTGCGCGCAAGCGCAAACTAAACTTACCCCCATAGCAGTACCCGCAGTTTTCGCGCAGTTTCCGAACTGGCGCCCGGCGCCGGAATCCCCTTTTCAGTATTGCAGCAGCTACGGAGAACATCATGGCCAAAGAAAAGCTCATCGTATTCGACACCACCATGCGCGACGGCGAACAAAGCCCCGGCGCATCCATGTCCAAGGAAGAAAAAATCCGCATCGCGCGCCAACTGGAGCGCATGCATGTCGATGTCATCGAAGCGGGCTTTCCCGCGTCGAGCGACGGCGACTTCGACGCGGTGCAGTCGGTGGCGCGCATCATCAAAGACAGTACTATTTGCGGCCTGGCGCGCGCCAACGAGGCCGACGTGCGCCGCTGCGGCGAAGCGGTGCGCGTCGCTGCACGGCCGCGCTTGCACACCTTTATCGCGACCTCGCCCATCCACATGGAAAAAAAGCTGCGCATGGAGCCGACGCAGGTGGTCGATCAGGCCGTGCGCGCGATCACCTGGGCGCGCGACTATACCAACGACATCGAATTTTCGCCCGAAGACGCGGGGCGTTCGGACATCGATTTCTTGTGCCGCATCATCGAGCAGGCGATCAAGGCCGGCGCCACCACCATCAATGTGCCCGACACCGTGGGCTACACGCTGCCCGAGCAATTTGGCGGCCTCATCAAAACACTGCGCGAGCGCATCCCCAATTCCGACAAGGCGGTGTGGTCGGTGCATTGCCACAATGACTTGGGCCTCGCGGTGGCGAATACGCTCGCAGCGGTGATGAACGGCGCGCGCCAGGTCGAGTGCACCATCAACGGTCTCGGCGAGCGCGCGGGCAACGCCTCGCTCGAAGAAATCGTGATGGCGGTGCGCACACGGCAGGATATTTTTACCTGTGATACCGGCATCGATGCCACGCAAATCGTGCCGATCTCCAAGCTGGTGTCGGGCATTACCGGTTACCCGGTGCAGCCCAACAAAGCAGTAGTCGGGGCGAATGCCTTCGCGCATGAATCCGGCATTCACCAGGACGGCGTGTTGAAGCACCGCGAAACCTACGAAATCATGAGCGCCGAGTCGGTGGGCTGGGCCACCAATCGCTTGTCGCTGGGCAAGCTCTCCGGCCGCAGCGCGTTCCGCTCGCGCTTGCACGAGATCGGCATCGAGCTGCCGTCGGAAGAAGCACTCAACGCCGCGTTCAAGCGCTTCAAGGATCTCGCCGATAAAAAGCGCGAAATTTTCGACGAAGACCTGCAAGCGCTGATCACCGAAGAAGAAATCGAACATGTCGAAAGCGAACACTGGCGGCTGATTTCACTCACCGCGCATTCCGAAACCGGCGAGCCGCCGTACGCGAAAATCGTGGTGTCTGAATCGGGCAAGGAACGTCAGTGTGAATCGCAAGGCAGCGGCCCGGTGGATGCAGCGTTCAAGGCGTTGGAGTCGGTGGCCGCGAGCGGTGCAACGTTGCTGCTGTATTCGGTGAACAACATCACCAGCGGCACCGATTCGCAAGGCGAAGTGACCGTGCGCTTGTCGAAAGAAGGGCGCATCGTCAACGGCCAGGGCGCGGACACCGACATCGTGGTGGCCTCGGCCAAGGCCTACATCAATGCGCTGAACAAGCTGCACAGCAAAGCCTTGCGCGTGAATCCGCAGTTGTAATATTCCTTAAGTATTTGATTTTATTGAATTATTTTTTAACGCGAACATAGGCAATTGCGCTGGCGAACAGCACCACCGCCAGCGCGATTTCCACGCCCGCTATCTGCGCGGACAAGCCTTTGTCGGAGTACGCGCGCACCACGCCTTCGACAAAGTAAGCGATGATGCACAACGTCATCCAGCGATACGTATAGATTTTACCGCGCACAATCCCTACCAGCGCCAGCAGCAGTGGCAACACCTTCAACAGCAGCCACGAGCCGCCAGGGCGTTGCGGTGCAAGCCACAGTTCCCAGGCTACGCACAGTGCGATCAGGGCGATGAGGCTGGCGCTGGTGATCACATGCAGTACACGCCGGTTCAAGTGCCTCTCGCTTTTTGCGCGAGCGCGATCAGCGCGGCGCGCACTTCGGCAGCGTTGGTAACGGGTTCGTCGAAGTCGACGCGCACGATTTTGCTGGTGGCATTCAAGTCAAAGCCGTCGCAATCGATGCCGATCATGCTCAC
>JAYUAH010000413.1:0-4310 GCA_043741415.1 Betaproteobacteria bacterium | reverse complement strand
CCAAAATTCAGTTTTATGAAAAACGCTACAACGCGCAGTTGCAGCGTGAGCGTGAATCCGCTGCCTCGGCCAAAGCCAATTGATACCATTGAAAAGGAGCACCCTAATGAAATACCGTATTGTTTTTTCTTTACTGATCGCGCTGATGCTGGCCGGTTGCGAAACCGTTCAAACCACCGAACGCGGTGCGGTCGGCGTCGACCGCAAACAGCTCATGATGGTTTCCGCTGACGAGATCAATGCCGGCGCAGTGCAGTCGTACCGCGAAACCACGCAGGAGTCCGCGGCCAAGGGCCTGCTCAATCGTGATCCCAACGTGGTTAACCGTGTGCGTGGCATCGCCAACCGTTTGATACCCGCCGCGGGTGTGTTTCGCCCCGATTCGCTCAAGTGGGCGTGGGAGGTTAACGTGATTACCTCGAAGGAAGTCAACGCATGGTGCATGCCCGGCGGCAAGATCGCGGTGTACACCGGGCTCATTGATGCCTTGAAGATTACCGATGCCGAATTGGCCGCCGTGATGGGCCACGAAATCGCGCACGCCTTGCGCGAGCACGGGCGTGAAAAAGCGTCACAACAAATGGCGCAACAAGCGGTGATCGGCGTCGGTGCCGCGCTGCTCGGCATCGGCCAGGGCGGTGCGAGTCTGGCCAATATGGCGGCGCAGGTGACGTATGGTTTGCCCAACTCGCGCGAGTTTGAACGCGAGGCGGATCGCATCGGCATCGAACTCGCGGCACGTGCCGGCTACGATCCGCACGCGGCCATTACGCTGTGGCAAAAAATGGCGCAAGTGTCGGGCGGCGGCACGCCCGGGTTTTTGAGCACGCATCCGACCGCCGCTGACCGCATTTCAGATTTGCAGAAATACGCGCAACAAGTGATGCCGCTGTATCAGGCCTCGCAAAAGCGATAATACGTAAGTATTTGTTTTTAAAGGATAATTTAAATTGCATCGAGATGTGCTGGGCTGTGCGATTGCAGTAGTTGCGGGGTTGGGTGGCGCAGCCAACGGTTTCGCCCAGCCAGCGTATCCGAGCAAACCCATACGCATGATCGTGCCGTTTCCGCCCGGCGGCGGCAACGACATACTCGCGCGCACGGTGGGTCAGCGGCTGGGTGAAGTGATCAACCAGTTGGTGGTTGTCGACAATCGCGGTGGCGCCGGCGGCGCACTCGGCGCGCAGATCGCGATCAACGCAGCGCCCGACGGCTATACCGTGTTTCTCGGCAGCCTTGGTAATCTTGCGCAGAATCCGGTGTTGCAGGAAAAGCCCGCCTACGATCCGCTGCGTGATTTCGCGCCGGTGACGTTGCTCGCCACCTCTGTGTTCGCGTTGGTGGTGAACAACGCGGTGCCGGCGAAATCCGTGCAGGAGTTGATCGCGCTCGCCAAAGCAAAACCCGGCACGCTGAATTACGCCTCGGCGGGCAACGGCTCATCGCTGCATCTGGCCGCGGAAATTTTCAAGCACGCCACTGGCACCAACATTGTTCACGTGCCGTACAAAGGCACCACGCTGGCGTTTACCGACCTGATCGCAGGGCAAGTGCAAATGACCATCACCACCATGCCGGCAGCATTGCCGCATGTGCGCAGCGGCAAGGCGCGTGCGCTGGGCACGTCGGGCAAGACGCGCGCCGCAGTGTTGCCCGAGGTGCCGACCATTGCGGAAACCGTGCCCGGCTTTGAAGTGCTCAACTGGCAGGGCATCACCGCACCTGCCAAAACCCCGGCGATGCTGGTGCAGATCTTGCACGCAAAGCTAATCGCGGCGCTCAACCTGCCCGGCATGCATCAGGCGCTGGCCGTGCAGGGGCTCGATGCGGCAGGTGCAGGGCCGGCGGAATTCAGGGCGTGGATCAAGTCGGAGCTTGCCAAATACGGGCGCGTGGTAAAAGCGGCCGGTATTCGGGCTGAATGACCATGAGCGACGCGCTGATTGTGGTACCGGATGATTTTCCATCGGTGTTTGAAGGCTCCGACGCGCATCAGCGCGCGCTATCGCTGGGCGCCGTGCGCGTGTGCGGCGAGCGTGGCGCCGATGATGCGGCTGAGCTCGCAAAGCGTATCGGTAGTGCGCAAGTGGCCGTGAACATACGTGCCTACGCGCACTTCACCGACGCGGTGTTTGCTGCGTGTCCTAATCTGCACCTGGTGTCGATCTGGGGCGTGGGCACCGACAACATCGATCTTGAAGCCGCGGCACGGCGCGGCGTTACCGTATGCAACACGCCCGGCGCCAATGCCATTGCGGTGGGGGAGCACGCGATCGCACTGATGCTGGCGGTGGCGCGCAAAATTCCGCAAATCGATCGCGACATGCGCAAAGGCGAATGGCCGCGCGACATGTTGGGCCAACTGCATGGCAAAACGCTGGGGGTATTGGGCACAGGCGCGATAGGTTCGCACGTGGTCAAACTTGCGCGAGCCTTCGGTATGAGCGTGCTGGAATGGAGCGCGCGTCGCAACAGCGCAGCCGAGCGCGACGACATTCTGCGGCATGCCGATTTTGTATCGCTGCACGTGCGGCTCACGCCGCAAACGCGCGGGTTCATCGGCGCACGCGAGTTTGCGTTGATGAAGCCTAGTGCGATATTGATCAACACCGGGCGTGGCGCGCTGGTGGAGCGCGATGCGTTGCTGGATGCGCTGACGAATCAGCGTATCGCCGGTGCGGGGCTCGATGTGTTCCACGACGAACCGCTGAAATCAGATGATGCTATTTTGAGTCTGCCCAACACGGTGTTGTCGCCGCACAACGCAGGGCAAACGCCGGAGGTGCGGCGCGATGGTTTGCTGCTGACGATTGCCAACGTGGAGCGGTTTTTGGCGGGGGCGCCGCAGAATGTCGTGAGCGCAGTTAGCTGAAAAAATTCAGCGCCGCATCCAGTCCGCCAAAATTGATCGCATGCGTGGTCTGCCCGCGCACAATCGGCTTGGCGTGGTAGGAGATGCTCACGCTGCACGCCGCCATGAATTTAAGATCGTTCGCGCCGTCGCCCATGCCGATGATTTGCTCGCGCTGGATGCCCAGCAGGTCGCGCACGCGCAGCAGTTCATCGCGCTTGGCATCGGCGTTGACGATGCGGCCCACGATTTCGCCGGTGAGCTTGCCGTTGACGACTTCTAGCGTATTGGAATAAGCGTAGTCGAGGCGGAGACGCGGTTGCAGCAGCCGAGTGACATGCGTGAAGCCGCCGGACACCAGCAGCGTTTTAATGCCGTGTTTTTTCGCCGCAGCCAGTAGAATTTCCGCGCCGGGAGAAAGTTTCAACCGTTCATCGTAGACGCGTCGCAGGGCACTTTCATCGAGACCCTTCAACAGCGCCACACGGCGTTGCAGGCTTTCGTTGTATTCGATCTCGCCGCGCATGGCTTGTTCGGTGATGGCGGCGACTTGCGGTTTGAGTCCTACGAGGTCGGCCAGCTCGTCGATGGTCTCGATGGTAATCAGCGTCGAGTCCATGTCCATCACCAGCAGCTTGAAATCTGCCAGCCGGCGGTCGTCGGGCACGAACGCAAAATCAAGTTTCGCGGACTCACACAGCGGCGCAATTTCGGCGGCAGCTTGGGCGTCACGCAGGCGAAAGGCATGCGCATTGATTTGTTCGATGCCGCTCGAGCCGGCGAGTTTGGCAAGCCGCTTGAGATCGCCGGTTTCGATGTCGGCGCCCTGGATGACTAAATGCATTACGGGCTGACGTTATGGTGTGGGGTCGATTTTTAGATCGCGCTTGTACACCTTCGCGCGCGCGCTGTAATTGTCTGCGACGCTATTGAAAAACGCTATTTCGTCGGGACGCAGTTCGCGCACCACTTTGCCCGGCGAGCCCATCACCATGACGCCGTCGGGGATCACCTTGTTTTCGGTGATCAGCGAGTTGGCGCCGATCACACAGTTCTTGCCGATTTTTGCGCCGTTGAGCACTACGCTGTTGATGCCGATAAGCGTGCCGTCGCCGATGGTGCAGCCATGAATCATCGACATGTGGCCGATGCTGACGCCCTTGCCGAGCACCATCGGAAAGCCGGGGTCGGTGTGCAGCACGCAGCCGTCCTGCACCTGCGAGTTGTCGCCGATGGTGATGGTGTCGTTGTCGCCGCGCACGATGCTGTTGAACCAGATGCTAACGTCATGACCGAGTATCACGTCACCGATGACGTGGGCGCCGGGCGCGATCCAGTGCTCGCCGCGGGTGATTATTTTTTTATTGGCTAAGGAATATTTCATAATAAAATCAAATAGTTACGGTTATTGTTCTTTACGGACGCGGCGCACGTTTTTCCAGCACCGGCTCACTCACGC
>JAYUAH010000412.1:0-1733 GCA_043741415.1 Betaproteobacteria bacterium | reverse complement strand
CACACCGTTCCTGGTATCGCGCTTTGATCGTGAAGAACTGACGTTGAAGGACGGCAAACAAAAACTGCCCAATGGCTTTCGCCATGAGCTCGCAAAGTTTTATTACGACGTGGCGCAAGGCAATCATCCCGGCGCACTCGATGCGCTGATCCATATCGCGCCGGTGTCGCAGTTTCTTTACGGCACCGATTACCCGTTTCGCGACGGCGCGGAAGTCAACGGCGCACTCGCCAAATACGCGCGTTTTTCGTCGGCGGAGCGGCGCGCGATTGATCGGGACAATGCGCTGCGGATATTGCCGTCGCTGGCGCAGGGATAGAGACGAAAAACTAGTTCGAACCGCAAAGACGCAAAAGCGCAGAGAACTGCCGCAAAGAAAAACAAAAGAAGTTCGTATTTCTTTGCGCAACCTTTGCGCCTGCGTGCCTCTGCGCCTTCGCGGTGAGAACCTGAACTTGAACTTAAATTTCGGCCTTACTGAGCAAACCCCAATTCGCGCAGCAGCTTCGCCGTTACTTCGCGCTCCACCTCAAGCTCGCGTTTGAACTGCGCAGAATCCGCGAACGCGTCGGCCCACCCATATTGATCGAGCACTTTTTTCCACGCCGGGGTTTTCATTAACTTGGCGAGGCGCTCGTCCCAAAACGCCACCAGCTCGCGCGGCGTGTCCGCGGGCATGAACAGGCCGCGCCAGTGCAGGATGTGCATGTCGATGCCCATACCGCGCCAATGCGGCACGCCTTTCAGCGCGCCGCCTTGCGGCGACGGCGCCGAGGTTGCGATCAACTTCACTTTGCCGGTTTTGACCTGCTCCATGGCCTCCGACAACGTGGTTGAAATCACCGGCACATGCCCGCCCAGCAACTGGATCATCAGGTTGCCGCCGCTTTTGAATGAGGCGATGCGCAGCTTCTTGAATTCCACGCCGTAAAGCAGGCTCGGCCGCACGATGTTGAAATAGTCGTTGCTTGGCATCGAGCCGACACCGAACGCGACGGAGGTGGCGTCACCCTTCACCTGTTCGAGAATATCCTTCGCACTGCGTTGCCCGGCGTCGGCGCGCACCACCCACACCAGATATTCGGTAACGAGCCGCGCGACGGGCACAAAGTCGTCGAGGCCCAGCGCCGTGGTGCCGAGAATTTTGTTCTGGAATATGCGGTTGCTCTCGGCGTAAAGCACGTGCGCGTCGCCTTTTTTGCGATGCACATAATTTTTTGCGGCATCTCCCGCCGCGCCCTGAATCGCGTTGATGATCATCGGCTGGTTGATGAGATTGGCCTCGTGTAGCGCGCGGTCGAGCGCGCGCCCCGCGGCATCGAGTCCGCCGCCCGGCGCGCCGGCCACGACGACTTCGATGCGTCGCGTGGGATAGGCCGCCTGCGCGAACGCAGCGGCCAGCGTGCAGCCCGCGACCATCAGCAACAACCCGAGCCTGTTCATTTGTGCGTTCCAGAAAATCTCGACATTCCCATTATAATCAGAGTGAACTTTTCCACGACGAATAAATAACCGCTATGACTTTCGATCAACCGACGCTGGCCATTGCCCAACGCGTAAGCCCGGTGACGTACGCGGATTTGAACCCAGACACCGTTGCCATGGTGAAGCGCTTGATCGCCGATGGCGTGGCGGTGGCGATTGCCGGCAGTGCCGAAGAGCCGCCGCGCATACTCGCCGACTACGTGGCCCATCACAGCAGCGCGCTGCGCTCGACCGTGTGGGGTTTCGGC
>JAYUAH010000411.1:0-4321 GCA_043741415.1 Betaproteobacteria bacterium | reverse complement strand
TGGATGCCGCCGCCATCAATATTCGCCTCGATCCTGGTCTCGCGTTCGGTACCGGTACCCATCCCACCACACGCCTGTGTTTGCGCTGGCTCGATGCGCACCTGAAGCCCGGCGAGTCGGTCATCGATTACGGCTGTGGCTCGGGCATACTGGCAGTGGCCGCGATGAAACTCGGCGCCGCCCGCGCCGCGGGTGTTGATATCGACGAGCAGGCGCTGCTTGCCGCGCGCCACAATGCCATGCAAAATCACACCGACGTTACTTTTTACTCAGCAGCAGACGAATTGAAATCACAGGCCAACGTGGTGGTCGCCAACATCCTTGCCAACCCGCTCACTGTGCTGGCGCCGCTGCTCGCACGCTTGGCGCTGCCCGGCGGCCAGGTGGTGCTCTCCGGCATACTCGCGCCGCAGGCCGACGAAGTTCGCGCGGCCTACGCGCCGTGGTTTGATATGCACGGCAGCGAGCCCGAGGATGAGTGGGTGTTGCTCGCGGGTGTGCGGCGCGACGTGCACCCGGTCTAAGGCATACGAGGCTACGAGGTATACCGCGCATGTCCATGGTCACGCAATGCCCGCACTGCCAAACAGCGTTTAACGTAACGCCCGAGCAGTTGTTCGCGCGCGACGGACGCGTGCGCTGCGGTGGTTGCAAGCAGGTGTTTGATGGACTGGTGAATCTGACGTCACTGGAGGCTCTCGAAGCGGGCGTGCCGCCGCCGCTGGCCGACACCAGCGACGCCGAGGCGCAGGCGCGCGTTGCCTTGTCGGATGCCGAACGGGCCGAACGATCAGCGCCGTCACATGGCTTCGCGCCGCTCAATTGGCAGATGGTGCCGCAAGTGCCGGAGGTTCCCGTGCCGTTGATGCCAGCGGTAGTTTCTGCGGACAGCGCAGCCGGCGTTCCGGCGGCAGCAGCGCAAGCCGCGTCCACTGGCGTCGAAGACGAAGCATCGGCAAGGCCGCCACGACGCTTTCAATGGTTGTGGGCGACCGCGGCGTTGTTCGCTGCACTCGCCATGTGCGGTCAGGCGCTGCACGGCTTTCGCAGTGAAATCGCCGCGTATTTCCCGCATCTGAAGCCCGCGCTGGTGCAGTTATGCGAGTGGGCGCGCTGCACGGTGCCGCCGTTGCAGCGGCCGTCGGCGCTGGCGATACAGGCGTCGGATTTGTTGATACTCGACAAGGCTAAACCGCATCTGGTGCAACTGATTGTGACGCTGCAGAATCAATCCGCCGTGGAAGTGGGCTATCCGGCGCTCGACTTGGTGTTGAACGACCGTTTCGATCACGCGGTGGCACGCCGCGTGTTTCTGCCGGCGGATTACCTGCGCGGCGCCGATGCCAAAAAAACCGTGATTGCCGGCAGTGTCACGACCACCGTGCGCATTGATCTGGATTTGAGCGAGCTGTCCGCGGGCGGCTTTGGCTTGCTGCTGATTCCCGCCCCGCAAACGTAACCCGAGCCCATTGAACATGTCGAACCCCACCGATTTAAAATACCACGCGTCCCACACCTGGTTGAAAGCAGAAGCGAACGGCATTTATGCCATTGGCATAACCGGGTACGCACAGGAGCAACTGGGCGATGTGGTGTATGTGCAGCCGCCCGCCGTCGGCAGCACCATCAAGCAGGGCGAAGCCTGTGGCGTGATCGAGTCGGTCAAAACGGCCGCTGATATTCATGCACCGGCGTCGGGCGTGGTCACTGAAATTAATGCAGCACTGGAAAACGCGCCCGAATCCGTTAACACCGATCCCTATGCCGCGTGGCTCTTTCGCATGACGCTCAGCGATGCGGGCGAGCTTGCAGCGCTGCTCGATGCGCACGCGTATGAGAATGTAGTAGACTCTTAACCAAACAAACAAGCTAAGGAGCATTGCAATGGCCAGCGTCACACTCGGCGGCAACCCCATTACCGTGAACGGCACCTTCCTCAAGCCGGGCGACGCCGCGCCTGATTTCACCCTCACCGGTAAAGACTTGAAAGAAGTGAGTCTCAAGGATTTTGCAGGCAAGAAAAAAGTACTCAACATTGTGCCCAGTCTTGATACGCCGGTGTGTCAAACCTCCACCAAAAAATTCAACGAGAAAGCCGCGGGCATGAGTGACACCGTGGTGCTGGCGATTTCGGGTGATCTGCCGTTCGCGATGGGCCGTTTTTGCACGGCGGAAAATATCGCCAACGTGGTGCCGCTGTCGACCTTTCGCAATCGTGATTTTCACGGCAAGTACGGCGTCGATGTAGCCGATGGTCCGTTAAAAGGCCTGACCGCGCGCGGCGTGGTGGTGCTCGACGCCAACAACAAAGTATTGCACGCCGAGCTGGTGCCTGAAATCAAGCAGGAACCGAACTATGATGCTGCGCTGGCCGCTTTAAAATAATAAATATAATCAAATACTTACGTTAATTCCGTAGGCATGCCACGCGGTGTTACCATGAGCGAGCCGCAAGCGTCCCCGCCCCCGCCCCCTGGCACGCCGCCGCCGGCTGCGGAAAGCCCGCATAAAAGTAAGATCGGACTCGCGCGCATTTGGAACGCGTTGTTTTATTCCATCGCCGGCTTTAAGGCCGCGTTGCAGCACGAGCATGCGTTTCGCCAGGAAGTCGTGCTGGCCGCGGTGCTGATGCCGCTGGCGTTGTTGTTGCCCGCGAGCGGCATCGGCAAGGCGCTGATGATCGCCAGCGTGTTGCTGGTGCTCATCGTCGAGCTGCTCAATTCGGCCATCGAAGCCGCGATTGATCGCATCTCGCTCGAGAGCCATCGGCTGTCCAAGCGCGCTAAAGATATCGGCAGTGCTGCGGTGATGCTGGCGCTGATTAATGTGGCGCTGGTGTGGGCGCTGGTATTGCTGGGCTAATACCAATTCCATTTCATCAGATCAATAAATATTCGTCGCTGTCCCAATGGAAATTGTCAGATTATTGATGAGCTATTGAAATAGAAATGGAATAATACGCCGGACGAAAAAAGGGCGCGGTCAGAAATGACCGCGCCCTTTTTTTGCCGCGCAGTGCTGAATTATTTTTTCAGCGAATCGCGAATTTCACGCAACAGCAACACGTCTTCCGGCGGTGCGGGCGGCTGCTGAATCTTTTCTGCTTTCTTGGCGTTGTTGTAGGCTTTGACCAGCAGGAAGACCGCAAAAGCAATGATGACGAAGGATATAACGGCGTTGATGAACAGGCCATAGTTGAAGGTTACCGCGCCGGCTTTTTGCGCGAGTTCAACGGTGGCGTACGGGCCGGCGGTGGCGCCTTCTTTCAGTATCGCGAACTTGTTGGCGAAATCCACGCCGCCGGTGAGCAGCCCTACAACCGGCATAACGAGATCTTTGACCAGCGAATCCACGATCTTGCCAAATGCAGCACCAATGACGACGCCAATCGCGAGATCGAGCACGTTACCTTTTAGTGCAAACTCTTTAAATTCGTTCAGCATGGTAGAGCCTCCTTGTTAGTACCACTAGATTATTGGGGACGAACACGCTTGGACTGAGTCCAGCGCGGGATTATGCCTCTATACGTGGCCTTGGCAAACCCTTGTCAAATTGTGTTAACAGGGCGTGTCCAAGCGTCTGTGCAGCGCGTTGATATAATGCGCCGCTGATTACTCCTTCAAGGGTTGACATGTCCACGCTCATCTGCGGCTCCATCGCTTACGACACCATCATGGTGTTCAAAGACCAGTTCAAGAATCATATCTTGCCCGACAAACTGCATATTCTGAACGTTGCGTTTCTGGTGCCGGATATGCGGCGCGAGTTTGGCGGCTGCGCCGGCAATATTGCCTACAATCTGCAGTTGCTGGGCGGCGAGCCGCTGATCATGGCCACGATCGGCGATGATCACGCGCCGTATACCGCGCGCCTCGACAAGCTGTGTCTCGCGCGCACGCACGTGCATGTGGTGCCCGGCTCGTTCACCGCGCAGGCTTTTATTACGACTGACCTTGATGACAATCAGATCACCGCGTTTCATCCGGGTGCGATGAATTTTTCGCATGAGAATCATGTGCAGGACGCTACCGGCGTTACCCTCGGCATCGTTGCCCCCGATGGCCGCGACGGCATGTTGCAGCACGCACGCGAGTTTCACCAAGCGGGCATACCGTTCATATT
The DNA here is from genome assembly GCA_043741415.1 of Betaproteobacteria bacterium. Taxonomy (GTDB): domain Bacteria; phylum Pseudomonadota; class Gammaproteobacteria; order Burkholderiales; family SG8-41; genus UBA5216. The sequence goes on along the minus strand of JAYUAH010000411.1, from coordinate 199 downwards.
CGATCCGGGCCAGGGCCTGCCAATGTTCAATGGCGAAGACTTGCTGGGCTTCGTCAAGCTCGCCGATTACGTGACGGTCAACGACTATGAAGCCGAGTTGCTGCAGGAGCGTACGGGCCAAACAATCGAGCAGTTGGCCAAACACGTCAAAGCGCTAATCGTAACCTTGGGTGCCAAAGGCTCGGTGATCCATGCCGGC
>JAYUAH010000410.1:0-10049 GCA_043741415.1 Betaproteobacteria bacterium | reverse complement strand
GGCAGATGGCGAGTGCCGCTGGCAGCACCGTGCCGCAGGCGTGCGAGCCGGTAAGTGGTTCGCACTCGAAGGCGCCGATCATCGCGCCATTCGCCAGTGCCGCGCGCGACACATCGGTTTGCCACGGCTGATTGACCACCGAGACTTCGGGCTTGCCACCCAGCTCGTGCACCATTTCCACCACGCGCTGCGCCCAGGGCATAGTGGAGCCTACGAACGCCGCTGCGAACACATCGAGCGTGGCGGTTTTGCATTCGGTGATGAGGCTGGCAGGCAGATCGCTGTATTGCGTATCGGCGACGAATCTGGCGAGGGTTTGGGTTTCGTGCATGGGGGATCCGAAAGGCTGTGTTCAATTTTTTGGCAGTGTCGCTTTACCCGCACATGCAGTCAATCGCGAATCTTGCATCGTGAGCGCGTTGCAAGGTATTATTGAACCGCTTGGCAAGTTCCGTGAACGCCCTGTAGCATAGCGCGCTGCTGCTGGCGTTTCGCGACTGTAGCGGAGGAGATAATATGATGGGGCGCTGCACTGCGTTTTCACGGATAGTGATCGTTCCCGCGCTCGTAGTTTTTTCGGGCGTGGTGAGCGCGCAGCAAAATTACCCGAGCAAACCCATCCGCTGGATCACACCGTATCCGCCCGGCGGCAGCACTACTACCTTGTCGCGCCTGATCGGCGACAAGCTGAGTGAAGCGTTTGGCCGCAACGTCATCATCGACAACCGGCCCGGCGGCAACACCCTGGTCGGCGCCGATGCCGTGGCAAAGGCGGCGCCCGACGGTTACTCGCTGCTGCTGGGTGGGCATAACCAAGTCATTTTGAGTCTGCTGACACGGCCGCCCTTCGATGTGTTCAAGGATTTCGCGCCGGTGACCATCATTGCCAAGACCAACTACATCCTGGTGATCAATCCCGCGACGCCGGTGAATAATCTGCAGGAGTTCATTGCGTATGCCAAAGCGCGGCCGGGGCAACTCAATGTCGCATCGGTGGCCAGCGGCAGCTCGCAACACCTGATGGGCGAGTTGTTCAACATCATGGCGGGGGTCAAGATGCAGCACATTCCCTACAAGGGTGGACAGCAGGGCATCATCGATCTCATGGGCGGCACGGTGCAGGCTTCGTTTTCCAACGCGATCAACGTGATCCCGCACATCAAGGCCGGCAAACTGAAAGGCATGGCGATCACCGGCGACAAGCGTACCGCGTCGCTGCCGCAGTTGCCGACTTATGCCGAAGCCGGGATGCCGAACTACGATCCGAAAAACTGGCAGGGCATGTTGACCACGGCGGGTACGCCCGGCGCGATCGTCAACAAGCTGTCGGCCGAGGTGGGGAAAATTCTTGCTATGCCTGACATACGCGACAAGCTGATCACGTCGGGCATGGACCCGTTTCATAGTGGCCCGGAGAATATGGCGCAGCAAATGAAAGTGGATTACGCAGAGGCCGCTAAAGTCATCAAGGCCGCGAACATCAAGATCGAGGATTGATTGCGCGCGACCGAACAGGGTGACGCGAGTCTATTCGGTTTGCTGAGGCACGTTCGCCCTGAGTCCTTCGTCAAGCTCAGGACAGGCTTGTCGAAGGGCTTTGCGATGAACCAGCGCTTCGACAGGCTCAGCCCGAACGGACTACCGGGTGTACACCGTTACGACAAGTCACGTGCAGTTAGCGCGATGGCCCGACAATAGAAGAACCACCATCAAGGCAAATACTCTGCCCCGTCATGAACTTCGACTGATCCGACAACAAAAAGCGCACCAGTTGTCCCGTATCCCAGCCTGTGCCTTCACGCTTGATGAGCGACGCCTGGGCGCGCAACGCGCGGCGTTCCGGCGTGAGGTTGCGGTTGATGTTGGGTGTGAACACCGGGCCGAGAATAATGCAGTTGGCGCGGATGCCCTGCGCGCCGTGGTCGGCGGCCAGCGTGGCTGTCAGCGCGACCACTGCGCCCTTGGTCACCGAGTACACCGTTGATTTTTGCGGACGGATGCTGCGCAGCGAGCCGATGTTGACAATGGTGCCGCCACCGCTTTTGATCATGGCGGGTATGGCGTACTTGCACATCAGCATCATGCTGTCGACATTGAGCGCGAACATGCTGCGCCACTCGTCGAGCGGCATTTGCGTGACATCGCCCGGCGCACTGCGGCCGACATTGTTGTCGAGGCAGTCGAGGCGCCCATAGCGCGCCATGGTGGCCTCAACCACGCCACGGCAGGCGGCTTCTTGTGTGACATCGGCGACATGCGCGAACGCTTCGCCGCCTTCTTTTTTGATGATGTCCACCGTGTGCTGAGCGAGTTCGAGTGTGCGTCCTGCAACGCACACTTTGGCGCCGGCGCGCGCGAGCAGAATCGCAGCGGCGCGGCCGTTGGTGACGCCTTCGTCGAGTCCGCCGCCGACAGGACCGCCCGCGCCCGAGACGATGGCAACTTTGCCGATCAGGCCGTAGTCGTTTGCGATGGTTTCGAAAGCCATTTGTTACTCCTCGTTGGTTAGTTGCCAGGCAATGTACAGTAATCGCGGGGGACGGAGCAATGGCCTTGTATGCCCCGCAGACCGCCGCCGGCTATGTTGTGATAGCCTATATGAATGGGTCTGTTGCAAAGCAGATTCCGTGGGTCTTCGGGTAACTCACTGACCAACATGGGAGGAAGCCAAATGTACGATCTCGTGATTCGTAATGGAACAGTAGTCGATGGCACAGGATTACCGAAATATCGGGCAGACGTCGGTATCAGCGGTGATCGCATTGCAGCGATCGGACGCATCCGCGAGCGCGGCAAAGAAGAAATCGATGCCACCGGCCAGGTGGTGTCGCCGGGCTTTATCGACGGGCACACGCACATGGACGCGCAGGTGTTCTGGGATCCACTGGGCAGTTGCTCGTGCTGGCACGGCGTCACCACCGTGGTGATGGGCAATTGCGGATTCACGCTTGCACCGGGTTCCGCCGAGCAGCGCGACATGATCGTCAGCAACATCGCGCGCGCGGAGGATATCTCGGCCGACGCGATGGCCGCTGCAATCCGCTGGGACTGGACGACCTTCCGCGAATACATGGATGTCGTCGACAGGCTGCCGAAGACCATCAACTATGCCACCAACATCGGGCATTCCGCGTTGCGCACCTATGTGATGGGCGCGCGCGCGTTCGAGCAGCAGGCCACGCACGATGACCTGGGCGCGATGGAGCTTGAATTGCGCGACGCAATGGATGCGGGCGCCATCGGCTTCACCAGCTCGCGTTCCACCGGCCACAAGCTGCCGGAACCGGACAACCGGCCTGTCGCGTCGAATCACGCGTCGTGGGAAGAACTCGCCCATCTGGTATCGGTGATGGGATCAACCGGCCACGGCATATTCGAGTATTCCCGCGAAAGAGAATACCGCTCGGCGGACCCGCAGGTGCGCAAAGCTGTTAACGACCGGCTGCTCGATCTCGCCGTGAAAACCGGCGTGCCCGTCACCTTTGGCTTGCCGGCGGGCAACGTCGGTACGCCGGATGTATTGAAACTACTCGATGCCACTGCCGAGGCCGGCGGCCGCATGTTCTGTCAGACCCACACCCGCGGCGTTTCGCATGTGTTGTCTTTCAAGGGACGCTTGCAGTTCGATGATCTTGCCGAATGGCAAGCGGTGCGTGGTTTGTCCATCGAGGAACAGCGCAAGGCTTTCACCGATCCGCAACAGCGCAAACGCCTGGTTGATGCAACCAAAAACGCCGTCTATCGTACGGGTGGTGGCGAGCCGCGCAAGCCCAACTACGACAACATGTATGTCGTGTACAGCGCGGTGTCGCGCAACCCGACCGTCGCCGACATCGCAGCGCAACGTAATGCCGATCCGGTAGAGGTCATGATGGACCTGGCGGTCGAGAGCAACTTCAATCAGTTGTTCATGCAGTTTGATACCGCCACCGTGCCGAAAGACGAAGCAGAGGCGCTGGCGACATTGAAGCATCCGCGTACCGTGATGACCTTTTCCGATTCCGGCGCGCATGTGAGCCTGATCATGGATTCGTGCATACACACGCACCTGCTCGCCTATTGGGTGCGCGAGCGCCAGGCGTTTACGCTGGAAGAAGGCGTGAAAATGATTACGCTCACACCGGCAATGGCGTGGGGTTTCAAGGATCGCGGTTTGTTGCGCCAGGGCTGCATCGCAGATATCAATGTGTTCGATCCCGCGACCATCGCCCCGCAGATTCCGACCATCGAGAATGACCTGCCCACCGGCGCGCGCCGGCTCAAGCAGAAGTCGGACGGCATCATGGCCACCATCATCGCCGGCAGAGTGGCCTTCCGCAACGGCGAGCATACCGGTGTGCAGGGCGGCAAACTGCTGAGATCAACCACGGCGGGCGTGCAGTAACCACTGCACGTTCGTGATGCCTGCGCGCGCTGCCCGCCGGACGGTCGGCGGCTAGGGCCGCGCATGGAACAACACCATGGCCAAACTCATCAGTTTCGACATCGACGGCACGCTCGAAACCGGCGACCCGCCGGGCTACATCACCCTGGCGCGGGTGCGCGAAGCGCTGGCGCTGGGACACATCATCGGCAGTTGCTCCGACCGCACGGTCAGCTATCAGCAACGCATGTGGGCAGCACACGATATCCCGGTGTCATTCACCGTGTTGAAGCATCGGCTCGATCAGGTGAAAGCTGAATTTAACGCGGCGCAGTATTTCCACATCGGTGACACCAACGTAGACCAGTACTACGCTGAGCGCACTGGGTTCGTGTATTGCTATCCCGATGGTTCCGTGGATCATCTCTGGCTGCCGGGCTGATTAGCAACATTCCATTATAAAAAAACTCAATAAAAACAAATAGTTACATAATATTCTGGCAATGACTCAGCGTAGGCTGCGCAGCGATGCTGTGTAGCGTGCTTTGACCATGGCGCTATTGTTGCGGCGCAGGTTCCCCGGCAACACGCACGACCAGCTTGCCCGTGTTCTCACCGCGGAACAACATACCGAGGCCGATGGGCGCCTGCGCGAGTCCCTCTAGCGTATGCAGCCGTTGGCGCAGGCTGCCGTCGCGGTGCCGCGCCGCCAACCAAGTGCGCGCTTCGTCGTAACGCGCGTGGTAGTTGAACACCAGAAAACCCTGCATGCGTCCGCGTGCCGCTGCAAGCCGGCCCAGGTTGCGCACGCCGTAGGGTTCCGCGGCATGCGTTTGGGATATGCGGCCACACAGCACCACCCGCGCACCTTCGCGCAAATGCTCGAGCGCTGCGTCCAGCGTGGGGCCGCCGACGTTGTCGAAATACACATCGATGCCCTGCGGGCAGGCGCGGCCGATAGCGGCGGACAGGTCCTTCTCCGCTTTGTAGTCGATGGCCGCGGCAGCACCGAGTTCGCCTGAGACATAAGCGCACTTTTGCGACCCGCCCGCGATGCCCACCACGCGGCAGCCTTCGATGCGCGCGATCTGCACCGCGATCTGGCCTACGCCACCCGCGGCGGCGGACACCAGCACGTTGTCATTGGGCCGCAAGCCGCCGATGTCGCGCAGGCCGAAATAAGCGGTGACGGCGCTTAAGCCCAGCGGGCCGATCCAGTCCTCCACGCTGCCGAGCGCGAGATCCAGTTTTTGCAGGTAACGGCCGGGGATCGTCGGATGTGTTTGCCATCCCAGCCGCGCTTGCACCAGGTCGCCGGCGACGATGCCGTCGTGACGACTTTGCAGCACGCGGGCGATGCCGCCGCCGAGCATTACTTCGCCGAGCGCCAGACGCTGCTTGTTCATGGCGCCCGCGCTCGTCCAGCTACGCATCGCCGGATCGAGCGAGAGGTACAGCGTCTCCAGCAACACCTCTCCAGCAGCGGGAGCGCGTGCCGGCCGTGCATCCGCGGTGAAATGCTGCGGCCCCGGAATACCGGCTGGCCGAATGGTGAGCAGCAGGCGATGGTTGGTGGGCAGTTCGTGCATTTGTTCTTGGGTGAAGAAGCAGTGATGCCGCTACTCGCCCACCAGCGCCCGTACCAGCACCCGCGCATCCTTGAGATCATCGATCCCATCGACCAGGCTGATCAAGCGCTCCATCTTGGGCTCCGTCAATGTGCGGCGCATGCAGTCGCGTACCTTCACCAGATGCGCATCGCGTCCGATGGGGTTGCGTGCCGAGCCGCGATACGCGTCGCAGCGCTCGACCAATAACCGGCCGTCTTTGAGACGTGCGCGTGCTTCCACCCAAATCTCCATGCTTGACGTTGAGATATCGGGGTTAGGCTTCAGGCGGATTTTTTTCAACGCGGCTTCCACCGGCGCGGAGAAGCGCACCGCGTCGGAAAACGCAGCGATGCCGACGTGATCCTGTGTCAGTGCCACTGCGGCAACATATTCATAACTGAACTTGCCGTCGAGTCCGGTCGCAGGCGCGGGGCGTGACAGGCCCGGACGCCGTGATGACACTTCGAGTTCCAGCCACTCCACGTCGTCTGCGTTGATTTTATTTTTCTCACGCAGCAGCACCACCGACTCGGTCGCCCACTGCATATGAATTTGCGCCGGATAACGTTTGATGTTGAAGCCGCGCTGCTGCAGATTCCATTGTTCGCCAAGGCCGCCGAGCATCGCGTCCCAATCGAATTCATCGCCGAACAGCGTTTCCACATAACCACGCACTGACTCGAAAATCGCATCGTTGGCGGTGAAGCCGTCGGCCGCCAGCATCACCGCTTCCACGCCCATGCGTCCGGCGTTGCCGGGATGCGTGGATTTGGTCATGGTGCCGTTGTTGGCGAACAGCGCGCCGGTGCGCGACGCGCTGATGCCCAACGCCATGCGCGTTTTGTGCTCGTCAAAGCCCATCAGATTGGCGCAGGCCGCAGCGCAAGACGGCGGGCCGTAAATGCCCGGCGGGTGAAAAGGCCGCGATGTCGCTTTTTGTGCGGCGGTAGCGATGCGCTGCTGTATTTCCCAGCCCACGGCGAACGCGGTCACTACCGCGCGGCCCGACAAGCCATTCACTTCGGCGAGCGCGAGGATGCCCGGGAGGAGGGTGGACGTGCCGTGGGTAGAAGGCACGCCTTGCGGTTCGTAATCCAGCACATGCATGGCCGCGCCGTTGGCGAAGGCCGCCAGCGGTGGGTTGGTGCGCAAGGGCGAGCCGACCACCGTGCAGTCGGGGCGGCCACCGAGGCGGTCCACGTAACGCCGGATGTGATCAAGCACCGGCTGCGTGGAACCCGCGAGCACATTGGCGATACCGTCGAGGATGATGGTACGGGTGGCGTCAAGGACAGGGCGGGGGATGTCCTCGTAGCGCGTATTCGCGATGAAGCGCGCGATGTGCTCGGTGGCGTTCACGGGTGACCTCCTCTGAAGCAAAATTAAAAGAAATTCCCTGGTGATCAGAAAGTGTCGCTCCCTTGGCAGCGGCAGTCAACCACGCGCCGAGGCGACGAGTTCAAATAGTACTCGGCGCCTCATGAAATCAAACCATCAAACATTTAGGCTATTGTTTGGGTTTGCGATTTCCGCTGGCTGAATTGTCCATCCTCTTTTACACTATTAAAGATGCAGGTTCACTTGTAGGCAGGTGCGGACCTACACCTCACCAGGAGAGACTTCATGAAAATCAAAGCGGCGAACGGCATAGCGCGGATTCTGAAGACTGAGGGCATTGCGTGGGTGAGTTGCTTCCCCACCAATCACGTCAACAACGCGCTGGGTGAAGAAGGCGTGCCGATCCTGATGATGGGCGAGGAGCGCTTCGCGGTGGGCGTTGCCGATGCGTTTTCGCGTGTAACCTGCGGCAAGCGTATCGGCGTGTGCACGGTGATGGCCAACCTCAATGCCGCGGGCATACAAATGGCGTATGGCGCAATCGCGCAGGCGTGGGAGGATTCTTCCCCGCTGCTGGTGATTACCGAGGGCGTCAGCCAGGGTGCGAGCCGGCACACGCATTACAACATGGCCGACGCACTGCGGCCGGTGACCAAGTGGGTCGGCACCATTGATAAAGCGGAGCTGGTGCCCGACTACCTGCGTCGCGCCTTTACCCATCTGCGCTCAGGGCGACCGGGGCCGGTGCTGCTGATTGTGCCGCGCGATCTTGGTGAATATGACGACGCGCAATTCCCCTATACGCCGGTGAAGGGCTGGCGTGCGGGGCCGGATGCGGACGACGTGACGGCCGTGATCAAAGCCTTGCTCGCCGCGAAAAATCCGCTGCTGTATGTGGGTGAAGGCGTCTACTACGCCGATGCCACCGCGGAGTTATTACAGTTCGCCGAGATGGCGCAGGTGCCGGTGCTTACCACGCTGAAAGCCAAGGGCGCGTTTCCTGAAAATCATGCGTTGTCGGTGGGCGTGCGCGGATCGCACGCCGCGCATTTTCTAAGCCAGTGCGATGTGTTGTTCTCGATTGGCTCCAGCCTGTTTCCCGGGCGCTTCAGCCATACGGTTCCCGAACCGCAAAAGAAAATCATCGTGCAGTGTACGGTGGATATGCTCGACATCAACCGCAGCTACGAGACCCGACATGCGGTGATCGGCGATGCCCAGCTCACACTACGTGCGTTGATCGCGGAGTACACCAAGCAGGCCGGCGGTGCGCGCAAGAATGCCGCGGTAATCGATGAGGTTCGTACGGCCAAAGCAGAATTTCTCGCGAAGTTCCGCCCGTTCATGACGTCGAACGACAAACCGATCAACCCCTACCGCGTGATTGGCGACCTGATGCAGGTGCTCGACCTCAAGGCGTCGTTTGTCACCGGGGATTCCGGCAACACGCGCGATCAGTTGAGCACGGTGTATGAAGCGCAGATTCCGCGCGGGCATCTGGGCTGGGGCAATGTGTCGACGCTGGGCTTCAGCCTCGCCGGTGCCATCGGTGCGAAGCTCGCCTTTCCCGACCGCCAGAGTGTGTGTATCACCGGTGATGCGGGTGTGTGTTACATGATGGGTAACTTCGAGGCGCTGACGCGTTACCGCATCGGCACCACCATATTGCATATCAACAACGGCGGGTATTCCGGTTACGGGCCTGGTTTTTGGGGCGGCGGGCACGATCCGTACACCTGGAAAGTATCCGATCACGACACGGCCTGCACGTCCGCGATGGCCAAGGCGCTGGGCTTGCACAGCGAGGAAGTCAGCGAGCCGTCGCAAATCATTCCGGCGTTGAAACGCGCGCTGGATGCAAACGCCAAAGGCCAGCCGGCGTTTATTGAATTCCTCTGCTCACATCACCCGGTGCATGGCGGTTGGGTGGGGCGGGAGTAATTCGCACGAGTATACGCAGGAGAAGAAAACCGCAATCAATCGTACCTGAAAGGAGATGACCATGGCACGCGAAGGTTACATGATCCTGGACAGCGATTTGCACATGATGGAGCCCGACGATTTGTGGGCGAATTATCTCGATGGGCCGCACAAGGCGAATCCGCCACGCTTCTTCGGCGCGCAAAAGAAAAAACTTGAGCCGAGCGCCGAGGACAAAGGCAACGCGGACACGATACGCAGCATGGAGGTGCAGGGATTGGCGATTCCCGCATTTGTGAAATCACAAACCGCGGCCGCGTCCAGCCGTGAGTTGCGGCGCAAAAGCCGCGCGCGTCATCCGCATTTCAACGTGGCGCGGGCGCGCGGTTTCGATGCGCCGTCGACCCTGACCGCGATGGATATTGAAGGCATCGACGTGGCAGTGATGTACGGCACGCGCGGGCGGCAAATCCTGTGTCACGACGACCTCGCACCCGATTACGCAGCGGCCTTGGCGCGCGCCTACAATAACTGGGCTTACGATTATTGCAAGAGCGATCCGCAGCGCTTGAAATTCGCCGCGCAAATCGCCATGCATGACGTCGGCATGGCGGTGGAGGAAGCACGCCGCTGCGTCAAGGAACTGGGCGCCGTCGCAGTGATCGGCACCCCTAACCCGGTCAACGGCCAGCATCTGCACGACGAAGTGTGCGAGCCGTTGTGGCACGAGCTGGAACTGCTCAATGTACCGATCGGTTTTCATCCCACCGGCAACAGCTCGCTCAAGGACGATGCCGGACAGCGCTATGTCGGCCATG
>JAYUAH010000409.1:0-10058 GCA_043741415.1 Betaproteobacteria bacterium | reverse complement strand
AACTGATACGCCATTTCGTAATTGGTGCGGGCTATGACTTCAACCCAGTGCAGAATGAAATCCTGTTGGCTGCGCGCCAGTGCTGCAATCGGTTGCGCCAGCGGTGCTGCGGTGCGGCGCGAGGATAAAACGGGATTAAGCAGTGCGTCGATCTGCGGGTCGAGCTCAGCGGCTAAGAAGCGATTCAAAAAATACTCGACGCCAACTCGTCGATGGCGCGCAGCATTTCCACATCATCGGTCAGCGCTTCGGCGATCGCGCCGTGGCACGCCGTACGCGGCGCGATGCCGCGCACCATGAGTTTGGCCGCGTGCACCAGCAGACGCGTGGAAGCGCCTTCATCTAAACCGTTGCTCTTGAGATTGCGCGTGAGGTGCGCAAGTTTGACGAGCCGGGCGGTGTTATCGGCATCCAGCGCCGATTCGCTGGCAATGATTTTGGCTTCGAGCGCTTCACCGGGATAAGTGAATTCAATCGCGATAAAACGCTGGCGTGTGCTTTGCTTGAGTTCTTTCAACACGCTCTGGTAGCCGGGGTTGTAACTCATCGCGAGCACGAATTCCGCGGGTGCGCGCAGCAGTTCGCCGTGTTTTTCCATCGGCAGCATGCGCCGGTCGTCGGCAAGCGGATGAATGACCACGGTGGTGTCTTTGCGCGCTTCGACCACTTCATCCAGATAGCATATGCCGCCCACGCGTACCGCATGCGCCAGCGGGCCATCGACCCACACCGTTTCGTTGTTGGTAATGAGATAACGCCCCACCAGATCGGCGGCGGTGAGATCGTCGTGGCACGACACCGTAATCAGCGGACGCTGCAAGCGCCACGCCATGTACTCCATAAAACGCGTCTTGCCGCAGCCGGTGGGGCCTTTCAGCAGCATCGGAATCTGGCTGGCGTAGGCGGCTTCGAACAGCGCGATTTCTTCGCCGATCGGTTCGTAGTACGGCTCGTGCTCGATGCGGCGGGCTTCGGGTTGCTGCTTGGGTGCGGTCAGCGGTGAAGGCATAAAATTTAATAAAAACAAATACTTACGTGTATCGTGTGTGCGCGAAAGAGGCGCGACCATCGACACCGCATGCTACCACGCAAAGGCTCTGGGGCGGGCCAGGTCGGTCACCAGCGTTACGCTACCGGCTGGCGCGAATGAGGACGCAAAGTCGATGCCAACGCGGTTGCTGACACAGTGATTCAAAGCATCCGTGAGCTGAGTGCTTTGCAAGTGACTGCGGGCAATGCCTGATTCGGCATCGGTGCCGCACGGTACATCCGCGCGTGGCACCCTGCCCGATGCGCTGACAAAATCTATCGGCCTGTTGGAACGGGAGCAGCAGGAACTGACAGCGCCGCACCCGGAATCGCTCGCAGCCATCGCCACTGAAAAACAGGTGCTGATTAACGAAGTCTATGCGCTAAGTCAGGCACCACTTCACCCGATGCGCGTGGCCTCCCTTGAACCTGAAGCGCCCGCTGATATTCCCAACCTGGTCCGCCGCGCACAACGGCCGAATACCGCCAACGCAGCGCTGCTGGCGATGCACCGCATCTCGTGCGAAAGCCGCCTGCGCTTGATACGTGGCGGCGATCATGTCGGCACCTTGTATCGCGCCAACGGGTATCTCGGGCTGTAGCCGTAACGCTGTTCGTTCGAGCAGTGTGCAACGCGGGGTTGACCGGTCAGCGGCGCGGGGGATACATTGGTGGTTGGTGAACCCCCGAACCGAGAATAGAAGATGAAACTACTACGATCCGTGCTGTTGCTGACTTTGTTGGCAACGTCCGCTTGGGTGTACAGCCAGAATGCGGCAGCACCGGTGCCAACACTGCAAGTCGATCCCTACTGGCCCAAGCTGCCTGAGACATGGATTATCGGCGTGGGCGCAGGTATCGCCACCGATTCACAGGACAACGTCTGGATACTCCATCGTCCCGGCATGGTGACGGAGAAAAAAGCCTGCTGCAAACCCGCGCCTGTGGTGACGCAGTTCGATGCGTCGGGCAAATTGCTGCAAAGCTGGGATGGCCCGGGCGCTGGCTATGAGTGGCCTCTGGAAAATAACGAACACGGCCTTTTCGTTGACCACCAGAACAACGTGTGGATCGCCGGGCGCGGCATCAAAGGCACCAGCGAAAATCAGATTCTGAAATTCGATTCCAAAGGAAAGTTTCTGCTGCAAATCGGCGCACGCGGCAAAGGCACCGGCAGCAACGATACCGCGAATCTCGGCCAGCCTGCCGACGTGGGTGTGTATCCCGAAACGAACGAAGTGTTCGTGGCGGACGGCTACGGCAACCGCCGCGTGATTGTGTTTGATGCAGTGACGGGCGCGTACAAACGTCATTGGGGCGCGTATGGCAACCGGCCCGATGACGCCGCATCCAGAGACCAGGTTCATCAAGGGCCGGGCAATCCGCAATTCAATCAGGTTCACCACCTGCGTATTTCGAAAGACGGGCTGGTCTACGTGGCTGACCGCCTCAACCGGCGCATTCAGGTTTTCAAGATCGACGGCACGTTTGTGAAAGAAGCGTTTGTGCGTCGTGACAGCAAAGAATCCGCAGGCACGGTGTCTTCATTTGCGTTTTCGGCAGACTCGCAGCAGCAGTTTTTATACGTCGCCGATCAGACAGAAAACACCATACTCATACTCGACCGGCAAACCCTGCAAGAGCGCGGCTCACTGGGCCGCTTGGGCCGCTACGCCGGACAATTCGTTTCGCCGCACAACATCACAACCGATTCCAAAGGCAACTTGTATGTGGCGGAAGACCTTGGTGGTCAGCGTGTGCAAAAGTTTGTGATCAAAGGCATGGTGGGTACGCCGCAGCGGTAGCGGGCGCATAGTCGAACCCAAACTCCGGCAAACGGACCAGAAGATAGCACGCAGGAGCGGAGTTGTTTTTACAATTTATTGACTATTGATGAAATCCATTCGCATTGCTATATTGCAAGACGCGGCCCCCCCCCGGCGCGCAAGACAGCATCAGCAAGGTATTTCAATCGGTGGGTCGCAGATACGTGTAGTATTTCAATTTCAATTTCAATTACAAGCGCAGCGGCACGCTGTGGGAGGGACACTACCGGGCAACTATCGTCGACAGTGAACGCTATCTGTTAACGGTGATGCGCTACATCGAACTGAACCCTGTTCGCGCGGACATGGTTGCACATCCGCGCGACTATCCTTGGTCCAGCTATGCGCACAATGCCGGCGGGGAAGCCGGAAAGCACGTGGATTGGCTCGTCGCGCACCGTGAATACCTGCGCTTGGGCCGCACGACTCACGAGCGGCAAGCGGCTTACCGGCAGTTGTTCAAGGCGGCGGTGCCTAAAGACGATCTCAAGGCGACTCGCGACTGCACGCCCAAGGGTTGGGCTTTGGGCAGTGCACGATTTGCCAAAAAAGTTGAAGCATTGACACGGCGGCGCGTCGTTTCCAGGGGCGTAGGGCGACCGAAGAAGGAAACGAAATAACTTTGTCCACTTCGTTTCACTTGATGAATAATCGTGTCCGACCCCGTTGCTCTCATTGCTCCCCAATAAATAATCGTGTCTGACCCCATTACTCCTTCGATGCCTTCGCCCACGGGTTCGTAAGAGGGCTCGCGTTCGATGTGCCGAGTTTCGGATTACGATAAAAATTGTTTAAAAACAAATACTTATAATATTAAAGGCTGCTGTGGAATAAATTTATTCCTGTGGCTGTAGACGCCACCATGCTGGGGTTGTAGGCTATGCTGGCTGATCGCGCGACCGAGAGGATACAGAGAAGCATGGTAACTATTTTCGTCGCCGTCGCGGTTCGGTAACGTCATTCGGTAACGTCATTCAGTTAAAGTAAAAATCTTTTGGGCGCAACGTGGGAGGTGACCGTGCACGACGATCAAGCTTACAAGCCATCTGAGCCGCTTCACAATAAGCATACTGGCGCACCGCCCACAACACCCTTGGCGCCCTTGGCGTCGACGGTTGCCGCGGTGTCGCTTTCTACTGCGGCGGCTGTTGCCGCTCCAGCGGCGATTGCGGCGGCGCCTGATAGCGCCACCACGTCGGCGGCGCGGTTTCTGGCGCAGGCGACGATGGGCTCATCGCGTGCCGACATTGAGCGCGTGCAGTTGCTGGGGATTCCGGGCTGGCTGGAGGAGCAAATGTCCATGCCGCGGCCCCTTAAGCATTGGGATTGGCTGGTGGGCGCGGGGTATAGAGCTTCCTCAACGCTCAACAGCACGGCCGGCTTTGATGCATCGATGTGGCGCCAGTTGATTAGCTCGCCCGATCAGTTGCGCCAGCGCGTCGGCATGGCGTTGCTCGATATGCTGGTGATTTCGGTCAACGATCTGCGCATTTCGTGGCCGGGATTTGCCGCCGCCGCCTACGTCGATATTCTGCTCGACAACGCCTTCGGCAATTACCGCACCTTGCTGGATCAAGTGTCGACCAGCGTGGCGATGGGCCAATATTTAACCTTCACCGGTAATCGCAAGGCGAATCCCAAAACCGGCACGGCTCCCGATGAAAATTACGCGCGTGAGTTGATGCAACTGTTCACCCTCGGGGTGAACAAGTTGAATGCCAATGGCATGGTGCAAACGGTGAATGGCGTTTCTGTCGAAACCTACACGCAAGACGATGTCGTCGGCCTGGCGCGCGTGTTCACGGGTTTCAACATCGATTCAACCGACCAGACCACGCCTGACCGCTTGCGCCGCCCGCTGGTGCAAACCGCTGCGCAGCATGAGCTCGGTGTCAAAACCTTTCTCGGCACCACGATTGCGGCGGGCACCAACGGCTTTGCCAGTCTGCGTATTGCGCTCGACACCTTGTTCGCGCATCCCAATATGCCGCCGTTTGTTTCGAAACAACTGATCCAGCACCTGGTGACCAGCAACCCCTCGCCGACCTACGTTCAGCGCGTGGCCAGCGTCTTTATCAACAATGGGTCCGGCGTGCGTGGCGATTTGGCAGCGGTCATCCGTGCCATCTTGCTGGATGCCGATGCGCGCGACGCTGCTGCTGCCAGCAGCGCCATGTTTGGCAAGCTGCGCGCGCCGGTCAATCGCTTGACCGCTTGGGCGCGTGCCTTCGGCGCTACGTCCCCGGCCGATCTGTGGAATATCGGCGATACCACAAGTGCGTCTACCCGGCTGGCGCAAAGTTCGGGGCGCTCGCCGAGTGTGTTTAATTTTTTCCGCCCAGGCTATACGCCGCCCAATACCGTGCTTGCGTCGCAGAGACTGGTGGGCCCTGAATTTCAGATCACCAGTGAAACCAGTGTGATGGGCTATGTGAATTATTTGAATGGGCTGATCCGCAACGGCGCGGGCGATGTGAAAGCCAATTATTTGCCGTTGCTTGCGCTGGTGGCTTCGCCGCAAGCACTAGTCGACGAGGTGAACTTGGTGCTTGCCGCCGGACAGCTTTCGGCGGCAACGGTGGACGCTATTCGTGTCGCTGTCGCGAGCATTAGCGCTGCCACTGCCGCGGGCCAGAATAACCGTGTCTACACCGCCATTTTGCTGGCGATGGCGTCGCCCGAATTCATTGCGCAAAAATAAAGGTAAAGGGGAAAAATCATGACCGACAATGCCTCACGCCGTGAGTTTCTAAAGCGCTCCGCCGCACTGAGTATGGCCGGAACCGCAGCGCCGTTTGCGCTGAATCTGGCAGCCATCGGTGAAGCCGCCGCGGCTACCGCGTCGGACTATAAAGCGCTGGTGTGTATTTTTCTGTATGGCGGGTGTGATCACGCCAACACGCTGACGCCCTACGATCAGGCCACCTACGATCTTTATCAGAAAGCACGGCCTGGGCTGGCGTATCCGCGTGCCAATCTGGCGGCCACGCTGCTGACGCCGGATGTGGCCTTGCCGGATGGCCGTCAATATGCGATGGCGCCCGCGCTGGCGCCGCTCAATGATGTGTTCAATGCTGGTGATCTGGCGCCGATGCTGAACGTGGGCACGCTGATCGAGCCCACCACTAAGGTGCAGTACAAAGCGGGCAGTGTGCGTTTACCGCCCAAGCTGTTTTCGCACAATGATCAGCAAAGCTTTTGGCAATCGTCGAATCCGGAAGGCGCAACGTCCGGTTGGGGCGGGCGCATCGGCGATTTGTTTCAGGCCGGCAACGGCGCCGCGGCGCTGACCTGCATCAATGCGTCGGGCAACGCCGTGATGTTGAGCGGACGCACCACGGTGCAATATGCGGTGAGTTCCACTGGCCCGATATTGCTGCTCAACGGTAGTACCGTCTATGGATCGGCGGCGGCGACGAGTGCGCTTAAATTGATCATGGGTGGCGCGCACGCGAATTTGTTTGAAAACGAACATGCCAAGGTGGCGAAACGCTCGATTGATATCGCCACGCAGTTAAGCAGTGCGTTGGCCGGCGGGACGCCGATTGCGACGCCATATCCCAATACCACGTTGGCCAGTCAGTTGAAAATGGTCGCGCGGCTGATTTCGGTGAGTAGCGATCCATCGGTTGCGGCCAAGCGGCAGGTATTTTTTGTCTCGCTGGGCGGCTTTGACCTGCACGACACGCTGGTGACGCGCCAGCCCGTGTTGCTCGATCAAGTTGCCACGGCGATGCGTGCTTTTTACGACACCACAGTCGAGCTCGGCATTTCCGATAAGGTCACCGCGTTCACGGCTTCGGATTTCGGGCGCACGCTGGTGCCCAATAACGACGGCTCGGATCACGCCTGGGGCGGCACGCACTTTGTGATGGGCAGTGCGGTCAGAGGCAAAGCGCTTTACGGCACCGCGCCCAGCTTTGCCATCGGCGGTGACGACGATGTGGGGCAGGGCCGCCTGGTGCCGACGATGGGCGTCGACCAATATGCGGCGACACTGGCGTCGTGGTTTGGCGTCAGCGACGGCGACATGGCGACGGTGTTGCCGGATATCGGCAATTATGGCGTGCGGAATATGGGATTCGTGTGATCGCGGCGTCGCGTTAAGGTCTGAAGTGGCGCAGCATCTATAAAAAAATTTAATAAAAACAAATACTTACGAAATTAAGGTGCGGCGACAAAGCGGTTGATCAAGGTGATCAGCGCTGCTGGTTGTTCGACCATCGGGCAGTGGCCGCAGTCCGCAATGTCCTCGTAGCGTGCTCCGGGAATGCCTTGCGCCAGTGATCGGGCGAGTGCGGGCGGCGTGGTGAGATCGAGCGCGCCGCACAGCACCAGTGTCGGGTTGTTAATTTGGGCCAACTGCGCCGTGGTATCCAAGGCGGCCAGTGCCAGGCACACGCGGCCGAAGCAGCCGGGGTCGGCTGTGGCGAGCGAAGCTTTGCGCAACGTCACTTCGCCGGGGTTGGCGGCGGTATAGGCCGGCGGAAACATACGGCCGATGGCAGCGTCGAGCACGGCGCTCATGCCGCCGTGAGTGACTTTTTCCGACATCGCGCGAAACGGCACGCGTGCGGGCTCTGGAAACGCCGCCACTACATCCGCGAGCAGCAGTCGATCAAAGCGCCCGCCATGGCGTATCGCCAGCATCAGCGCCACGAAAGCGCCAAAGCCATTGCCGAACACGTGCGTTTGCGGCGGCAGCTTCAGCTTGTCGAGCACCGCGGCTACATGATCGGCGTAATCGGCAACGCTCATCAGCGTACGCGGCATGGATTGCCCATACCCCGGCAGGTTCAGGCGGGTTACCCGAAACTGCGCGGCGAGTCGCGGCACCATGCGATCGAACACGGACATATCGGTGAGCAGGGAGTGCAGCAGAAGCAGGTCAGGCCCTGCGCCCGCTTGCTGGTATTCGACGCCGGTGCCGTTGATTTCAGTGTAGGACATGCCGGTAATTTTACGCCACAGGGCGTATGGATAGTGACAAGAGATTGAGCCGCCAGGCATGGGAATTTTTCTTGTCCCACAGGCGTTTAACACGAATACTTGTCGGTCTTTACGTGCGAAAAGTCAGTTTGGTGGTCTCGTGATCATTGAAAAATATATATTAAGTATTTGATTTTAAACAATTTATAATAAATTTTACAGAATTACGGGTTCGGTTTCATGTAAATGAGCACTAAATGGACTCCTGGGCGCGCTGTCTGCTGTACGGAAAACGTACGTGAAAGCTGCTACCATAAACCGTTTGTCAATCTGTCAATAAACTAGGTTCGTCTAGGCGATAAAAAAACGAGAACATGGTGCATTTCGGGGGATGGAGCAGGGTTGCCTGCGTGGCGGTCGTGCTGTTGGTGGGTTCTACAAGTGCGTGCGCTCAGTCTTGGTCAGAATCTGTGTACTGGTGGAAGGATCCTTTCGGTGTGGACGGAAAGACGTCTTCTACACCCAAGGAGCGCTGGCAGCCTAACGGTCCACTGCCGCAGGTGCCTGTACCCGCGGTAGCCGAGGCGCTGCTGGTTTCCGATGCGCCGCTGACGTTGCCGGAGTTGACCGAGTATGCGCTGCTTAATAATCCGCGTACGCGGCAGGCTTGGTTAAGCGCAAGGTCGGCGGCGGCGGCCTTGGGGGTATCCAAGGCCGATGGCATGCCTCGTATTGATGCGGGTTGGTCGGTTGCGCGTACCCATGCGGTGTCTGCAACCAGCGGCCAAATTGGCGCGTGGCTGTGGCAGTGGGGGCCGCAAATCAGTCTGAGCTATGTCCTGTTCGATTTTGGTCTTGTTAAGGCGCGTAACCAGGTTGCTGAAAATCGGTTGCTGGCGGCAAACCTCACACAAAATCGCGCACTGCAAGAAGTTTTATTTCAAGTGGAGCAGGCCTACTACCAGTTGATTGGTACGGAGGCCATCGTGCGCGTTAACGAACAGTCACTTAAGAATCTCGAAACCGCGCTGGACGCCGCGCGCCGGCGTCGTGATTCGGGCGTGGCGACGGTGGCCGATGTATACCGGGCCGAAACGCAGGTGGCGCAGGCACGCCTGACGCTGACGCGCAGCCGTGGCGAGTTCGAAAAGGGGCGCGGGCAGTTGTCGACCGCGGTAGGGATGCCGGTAAACAGCTCGATCAAGGTGCAGGCGCTTACGCCGCCACCGCAGGCCGAGCAGGCTGTGAGTTCAATTACGCAATATCTGGATACGGTCAAGTCCGTGCGCCCTGATTTGGTGTCCGCACAAGCGCAAGTGGATGCTGCCCGCGCTTCAGCCGTCGCGGCTGCGAAAGCGGGCTTGCCCAGTATCCAACTGGCGGCATCCACCTCGATTCGACGGTGGTCGTCGTCGGACGTGTTTGGCAGCCCAACTGTTGGTGCTGCACAAAGCCGGACGATTGCACAAAGCTTTCCGGATTCGCGCGCGCAAAACTGGGCGCTGAACGTGGTGATCCCTGTATTTGGCGGTTTCAGGGACACTTACAACGTACGCCAGGCTCAGGTGCAGATACAGCAGGCGGAGGCTGCGCGCGATGCGCTATATCGGCAGACGCAACTCGAAGTATGGCAGGCTTATTACGACCTGCAGACTGTGATGGGCAGCATCAGCAGCACGGAAGCGCTGGTGAAATCCGCCGAGCAGACCGCGCAGGCCACACTCGCCCGATACCAGGGCGGCTTTGGCACGATACTGGATTTGATTACCGCGCAGCAGGACGAGACCAGCGCGCGCACGCAGCGCATCCAGTCCTATCTCGATTGGTATACGGTATTGGCGCGCCTGAATTTGTCGGTGGGTGCCGGTGATCTGATGACAACTAAAACAGAGACTAAGCAATGAAGCGATTTTCCATGGTGGCAATATTTGGCGTGATCGCCGCAATGGCCGGAGGAGGCTATTGGTATTGGCAGAAATCGGCAGCGGCCGGCGCGGGCAAAGGCAAAGCGGTTGCGCAGGGCAATGAAGCCAAGGGCAAGGGTAAAGGCAAAGGCAAAGGGAGCAGCGGTCCGGTGGTGGTGCGTATGGCATCGGTAAAACGTCAACCCATGCCGGTGGTGATTGACGCGGTAGGCGGCGTGGAGGCCGAGAACAGTGTTGCGGTGCGGCCGCAGGTCAGCGGGACTTTGACGGCGGTACTGTTTAAAGAAGGCGATTATGTGCGGCAGGGCCAGGTGCTGTTCCGTATCGATTCGCGTCCCATGCAGGTGGC
>JAYUAH010000408.1:0-1740 GCA_043741415.1 Betaproteobacteria bacterium | reverse complement strand
TACGCTCCAGCACGTGTATCAACTGACGCCCGTGTTGCGCGGAGTGCCAGGTGGAGCGCTCGAACACCACGTGCAGCGGCTGCTTGCCGTAGTAGGTTGGAATCTCCACTTTCAACGACTTGTCGGCTTGAGCGGCCCACCATTTTTCGAGGTGGGTAATCACGCCTTCGCCGAATTGCGCGATGTCTTCGCCCGTCATACACGTGCCGTCTTCCGGCGGTTTGTTGGCGTCGCCCACGGCGTAATCCACATCATTTTCCACGCTGTGCAAAAACGAATCGGCGATACGAAAAATGTGGTGCGACATGATGCGTATTTTGCGCGGCCGATTGGGAATGACGTCTTCCTGCAATTGCTGCGGCGATAACTGACGCACATAACGTTGCGCCGCGCGCAAGGCGATGATCCATTTCTTGAACAATTGCTCGGGTGGCAGCGGCGTGTGGCCGGTGCCTTCGAGTCCGACAAACTCCGCCACATCTTCGAGCTTTTGCCCGAACACGTAGTTCTTGCCTTTGGATACTACCGGCACATTGCGCAAACCCAACGCCAGCAGCCGTTCACGACCGCCTTCATCGTTCAAGATGTCTACAACTTCGTGGTCTATCTTCTTTTTCGAAAGAAACTCTTTCGCTCGGAGGCAGCTACTTCATCCGGGCTGGAGAAAGAGGATGAATTTTTCGGTGGGTGCGTTCATGGGTGGACTCCTGATGGGAAACACGTTGAGACTACATCCGCCGCTGAAACGGCGTCAAGCGCGGCGCACGCCTATCGTCACGCTAGGGGCAGGATTGCTGCCTTAAGCGTATGGCTTCGGCCGCGGCACTCGATTGAGCGGTGGATTCGATAATGCCGCCGCCCAGGCAAACATTGCTTTCGTAGACCACCACCGATTGGCCGGGCGTGACCGCCCATTGCGGTTCGGCAAACTCAATGGCGCAGCTTTGCTGCGTGCTGGATGCGATGACGCAGGGCGCGTCTTTCTGGCGGTAACGTGTTTTTGCGCCGTAGACCCAGCCGGTGTGTGGTGTGCTGCCGCTGATCCAGTTCAGATTCACCGCGGTAACGCGATCCGAAAACAACAGTGCGTGATCGTGCCCCTGCACCACGATTAGGCGATTGTTCTGCATGTCTTTTTCGGCGACATACCACGCGTCGCCGTCACCAAAGCGGGTGCCGCCAATGCCCAACCCCTGGCGCTGCCCGAGTGTGTAAAACATCAGGCCGTTGTGACGGCCTATCTTGGTACCACTGGGCGTGCCGTCCGCCATGCAGATGTCGCCGGGATTGGCGGGTATGTAGCGATTCAAAAATTCGCGAAACGGGCGTTCGCCGATAAAACAAATGCCGGTGGAATCTTTTTTGTCGTGTGTGGCGAGCCCGGCTTTGAGCGCGAGCGCGCGCACTTCGGTTTTGTTGAGATGGCCCAATGGAAAAATCGTTTTGGAAAGCTGCGCCTGATTCAGCCGATACAGAAAATAGCTTTGGTCCTTGGCGCCGTCATCGGCGCGCAGCAGTTGATAGAGGCCGTCGCGCTCGCGCACTTGCGCGTAGTGACCGGTGGCGATCTGCTCGGCGCCCATATTGAGCGCATGATCGAGGAACGCCTTGAATTTGATTTCAGCATTGCACAGCACATCGGGGTTGGGCGTGCGGCCGGCGGCGTACTCGCGCAGGAACTCGGCGAACACGCGGTCCTTGTACTCGGCCGCGAAGTTCACATGCTCGATCTCGATGCCG
>JAYUAH010000407.1:0-4340 GCA_043741415.1 Betaproteobacteria bacterium | reverse complement strand
CACGCTCACACAAAATCCATGGCCTGGTGTCGAGGTAATTTCGAGCCGGCCGCCGAGCGCTTCCACTCGTTCGCGCATGCCCACCAGGCCAAGGCCGCCAGTGCTGTTCCAATCGGCGCTACCCGTGCCGTTGTCAGCGATGGTAAGCGCAAGGCCGCGCGCTTCACTCGCCACGTTGATGTTCACTTCGGCTGCTCGTGCATGTTTAGCGACATTATTCAGCGCCTCCTGCGCGATGCGATAGAGCGTGATGTTTTCATGCTCGTGCAAACCATCGATACCGGTGTTGATGCTCAACTGCGCGCTCGTGCCCGGATTGCGCGCACGCCAGTTCGCCACCAGATGCTCCAACGCCGCCGATAGCCCCAGTTCGTCCAGGCCCACCGGGCGTAACTGGCGCAGCCGGTCGCGGATGATGTTTTGCACATGGTCTGTGCCATTGACTATGGCACACGCCGAATCATGCACGTCATGTTGGCTCTCGCTCCAATCACGTATGGCCACCGCGTCGATTTTGATCGCGTTCAAATGCTGCCCCAGTTCGTCGTGCAGTTCACGCGCAAGCTGCTTGCGTTCGTCTTCCTGCACCGCGACGTGCGACAGCGACAAGCGGCGATTCTCCGCCAGCGAATCGGCGAGCCGCGCTTCCGCTTCCACCCGGCGCAGCAATTGCGCGCGCGCTTCATTCACGCGCCGCCATGCATACCACGCCAGTGCCAGCGCCAGAAACAGCAGCACACCGGGCAATTCATCGAGCTGAAAACGCTCCCACGGGCGCAGCCACGACACCATGCGCTCGCTCAGTTCCAGCGTTGCACTCAATACCCAAAACAACACGGCGCCGCCGGCCAGCAGCAGCAGGTCGCGGCGGGAAGCAGAGTCAGGTTCAGTGGGCGGCGAGCGCGTATTCATGTGTGGGCAAGTAATCAGGAAAAATTCCCGGAAGCGACCGGGAAATATTACTACGGCGCGCACCACGCGGGGCAGCATCCGAACCTACAATGGCAACCATAACAAATGCGTGCGCGCCGCCCGCAGCTTACACAAAAACCACAACAACATTGGCGTTGCACACGATAACTCAACAATAGTCATGGCCTTGAAAAACTCTGTACTGCATCGTCGCGCGTGCGCCTTGGGGCTGGGACTCACGTTGGCAGCAGGCAACGCGTACGCCGCAGACATCGTCGTCGCGCAGTTACCCAAAATCGAAGTCATCGGCACCACGCCCCTGCCGGGCCTGGGCCTGGGCCTCCCCCGCGACATGATTCCAGCACCCGTGCAATCGGCTACCGGCGCCGACATCCAGCGCGACAACGCGATCAACCTCGCGGATTACCTGAATCGCAATCTCGGCAGCGTGCACATCAACGAGATGCAAAACAACCCGTTCCAGCCCGATGTAAATTATCGCGGCTATACCGCCTCGCCGCTGCTGGGCACGCCGCAGGGGCTGTCGGTCTTCATGGATGGCGTGCGGCTCAATCAACCGTTCGGCGATGTGGTGAGCTGGGATTTAATGCCGAAATCCGCGATCGCCTCCATCAATCTAATGCCCGGCTCCAACCCGTTGTTCGGGCTGAACACGCTGGGCGGTGCGCTGTCGATCCAGACCAAAGATGGCCGCAGCCACCCCGGCGCATCGATCATGGCTTACGCCGGCACCTATGCACGCCGTGCCGCCGAGTTTGAATACGGCAGCAGCAATCAAAGCCTCGATTGGTTCATCACCGGCAACGCCTTCCGCGAACGCGGCTGGCGCGACGATTCGCCGTCGCGCATCGGGCAACTCTTCGGCAAAGTCGGCTGGCGCAATGCCGCCACAGACGTCAAAGTCACTGTATCGCACGCCAACAACACACTGCACGGCAGCGCACTGCAAGAGCTGCGCATGCTGAAGCTGGATTACAACGGTGTCTACACCAAGCCCGACATCACAGAAAATAAATCCACGCTGCTAAGTGTTGCCGTCAATCACAGCGTGAGCGATAACGTGATTTTTACCAGCAACGTGTATTACCGAAAAATGCTCACGCGCACGCTCAACGCCGACATCAACGAAGGCGCGCTCAACCAAAATATTTACCGCACTGCCGCCGGCGAAAATGCCACCAACACGCCCTTTCCGTTCTTACGTTGCATCGACAATGTATTGCTCAACGCCACACCCGGCGAGCAATGCAACGGCTTGATCAACCGCACACGCACCGCGCAGGACAACTACGGTCTATCGGGGCAATTCACCGTGCTCGGTGCGCTGGCTGGTTACAAACACCAGTTCACAGGCGGTGCGGCGTACGACGCGAGCATGGTCAAGTTCAGTCAGACTACGCAGATCGGTTATCTAAACGGTGATCGCAGCATCACCGGTCTCAATGCTTATGCCGATGGCGTTTCCGGCGGCACCGTGAACGGCGTGCCGTTCGATCATCGCGTGGAGTTGCATGGCCGCACGCACACCTGGAGCGCGTACGCCACCGATACGCTATCCCTCAACGACAAATTGCACGTCACGCTGTCGGGCCGTTATAACCGCACGCAGGTCAACAATCGCGATCAACTCACGCCCGGCGGCGGCGCAGGCTCGCTTGACGGCACTCACACATTTAGCCGTTTTAATCCGGCTGCCGGCATCAACCTCACACTCGATAAATCATTCAAAGCCTACATCGGCTACAGCGAAGGCAGCCGCGCGCCAAGCACCATCGAACTCGGCTGCGCCGACCCCGCCAATCCCTGCCGGTTGCCTAGTTCGCTCGCGGGCGATCCACCACTGAAACAGGTGGTGACCAGAACACTCGAAGCGGGCTTTCACGGGCAGTTGCAAAACGGCATACGCTGGAACGCCGGTGTGTTTCGCGCCGAGAACAACGACGACATTTTGTTTGTCGCCGCGCCCGACAACAACCAATTCGGCTACTTCAAAAATTTCGGCAAGACGCGCCGCGATGGTTTTGAAGCCGGCGTCAGCCAGAAGCGTGATGCCTGGAACATCGGCGCCAACTACACCTGGCTCAACGCCACCTACCAATCCGCGGAGAGCATCAACGGCGTGGGCAACAGCAGCAACGACACCGCGCTGGCCGGCGACAAGGGCCTGCCGGGCAATATCCACATCCGCCCCGGCAACCGCATACCGTTGATTCCGCAGCATCTGTTCAAAGCGCACGCCGATTATCAATTCACACCGGCGTTGAATGTCGGCTTGAACATGCTGACCATCGGCAGCTCGTACGCGCGCGGCAATGAAAACAATTTGCACGCGCCCGATGACACAAACTACTTGGGCTCGGGTAAGTCGGGGGGCTACACGGTGTTCAGCTTGAACACGCAATATCAAGCTGACAAGCAACTGCGGTTTTTCATGCAGATTAACAACCTGTTCGATCGCAGGTATTCCACCGCCGCGCAACTGGGCCCCACCGGTTTCACCGGCAGCGGCCAATTCATCGCGCGGCCGTTGCCCGCAACAGCCGGTGGCGATTTTCCCGTGATGCAATCCACCTTCTACTCGCCGGGTGCGCCGCGCATGGCGTGGGTGGGTGTGCGCTATCAGTTTGAGGCGCCTGCGGACAAGCGCTAGACGGCTACCCGCTGTACATCACTATTGCCGCAATCACCGCCGCGGCAACAGCAAGCCCACCGATCAGACGACAAAACCCGTTTGACACCACCGGCTTGCCATTGGCATCTTTGGTCAGGCAATACCACGGGAACGTGAGCTTGTCGTCGTGCCAGCCCTCGCCTCTGACAAAACCCAGGCTCACTATACTCACGATCACACGGCCCACACCGTAGAACACAACCGTCAGCAGTACTTCGAGGAGAGCATCCATGGGGTTATGGGCAGGACGCCGTGTGGGTTGAATCCGTGAAATCCATAGTATCACGTTGGC
The DNA here is from genome assembly GCA_043741415.1 of Betaproteobacteria bacterium. Taxonomy (GTDB): domain Bacteria; phylum Pseudomonadota; class Gammaproteobacteria; order Burkholderiales; family SG8-41; genus UBA5216. The sequence goes on along the minus strand of JAYUAH010000407.1, from coordinate 444 downwards.
ATGCAGCCATTCACACAGCGCCCATGTCACCCATGTCACCCGAAGGCGCCGGTGTATGATCCAAGCCCGTTCCAGGCATCACGCCACCGCATGTCACGAGACGTAACGCGCCCTACTTTGCGACTGGTACTCGACACCAACATCTGGCTCGACTGGCTGGTGTTTGCCGATGCCGGTATTGCGCCGATTCAACGCGCGATTGCCGCCGGCAGCGTCTGCGTTTTTATGTCGCCCGCGTGCGAAGTGGAGCTCGTGCGCGTGCTCGCGTACCCTTTGTCGGGCCGCGCGCTGGATGCAGCAGCGCAAGCCTCGGCGCTCCTACAATGCCGCGCCATCGCGCATGCCGTAGACCTCGCCACCGGCTCTCACGCCATCAGCCATCTACCGCGTTGTGCGGATCCCGATGATCAGATGTTTCTCGAACTCGCACGCGACTGCCGCGCC
>JAYUAH010000406.1:0-4346 GCA_043741415.1 Betaproteobacteria bacterium | reverse complement strand
CGCATGCATAAACGACGCGATCTTCCGTCCCTGGAACTGCTGAAGGCTTTTGAAGCCGCGGCACGGTACCTGTCATTCACGCGCGCCGGCGCTGAGTTGTTTCTGAGCCAGTCGGCGGTCAGCCGGCAAATCCAGCTTCTGGAAGCGCAGCTTGGACTGCCGCTGTTTATTCGCCGCACGCGCGCACTGTCGCTGACCGATGCGGGCCAGCGTTACTACCGCGATGTGACGCAGGCCTTGCACCAGTTGCGCGCAGCGGGGGCGAGTCTTGCCGAACCAGCGGGCCGGCTGGTGACCGTAACCACCACAATGACATTTGCATCGCTATGGCTGGTACCCCGGCTGGCGGATTTCCAGCAGCGGCATCCGGATATTGAAGTGCGTATCGCCGCTGACAACGCGGTGCGCGATCTTGAAGGAGACCACCTCGACGTGGCGATCCGCTATGCCACGCGGCAACTGGCTGGCCCCGATGCCGCGCGGCTATTCGGCGAATACGTGCTGCCGGTATGCAGCCCGAGACTTGCGCGCAAAGGTAGTCTGCGCCGCGCCGATGACCTGAACGGTTTCGTGCTACTGCACTTCGAAGATCCTGTGCAGTTCACGCCGTGGCTGTCGTGGGAAGTGTGGTTCGAAGTGATGAAAGCGTCCCCGCTATCCCCCAAGGGCGTACTGCGCTTCAGCCATTACGACATGATGCTTCGCGCGGCGATCAATGGTCAGGGTATTGCATTAGGACGTTTGCCGTTGATTGCCCCCACACTTGCCGACGGCACACTCGTCACCCCGCTGGACAAGGCGCACGTCATGCCAACGGTGCAGGATCGCGCCTACTGGCTGATCGCCGCGCCAGCCGCACGCGAAAGGCCACCCGTGCGCATGTTCATGGAATGGCTCGGCACCCAGTGTGCGCCGTTGGCTCGCAGTGTGGGAGAGAAACAGAAATAGTTGTCGTCGATACGCCGCGAACCAAAGTATCGTAAGTTTCAAGTCCTGCTGGCGCCTGAACCCTCACGCGCCAATCAATAGCCGGTCCCCGCAGGAATAGCCGGCAACGTTCCCTGCGCCACATTGTAAAGATGGCGTTTGCGCACCAGCCACATGGAGAGCGAGATGAAGCCGCCAAACATGGCGATGATAATGTAGATCGAAAAATCCATGCTGATCAGCAGCGCGTAGAGGGCGAGCATGATCAGGATGGAAATGTTTTCGTTGAAGTTCTGCACCGCGATGGAGTGTCCCGCGCCCATCAGAATGTGTCCACGGTGCTGCAGCAGCGCGTTCATCGGCACCACGAAAAATCCGGATAGTGCGCCGACGATCATGATCAGCGGCACGGCGACATATACCGAGCGCACCATGATCATGAGCATGACCACAATACCCATCATGATGCCCATCGGAACGACATTGACGGCCTTATTCAACGGTATCAGGCGTGCCGCCAGTATGACGCCGACCGCCATGCCGGCCGCGCACGCGCCTTGCAGATAAGTGCCTTGCGACAGGTTATAGCCGAGCGCAACCTCGGCCCATTTGAGCACAATGAATTGCAGCGTGGCGCCCGCGCCCCAAAACAGCGTGGTGGTGGCGAGTGAAATTTGTCCCAGCTTGTCGGCCCACAATAATTTTACGCAGTGCGCGAACTCGCGTATCAGGTAGAGCGGATTTTTGCTGACGACTTTGTGATCGACGCCGGTGTCCGGGATGTACAGATTAAAAATGGCAGCGATGATATACAGCGACACAATCGCGGCAATCGCTGCTTCAGCCGGCGAATCGATGCTGGTTTCGATGCGCGGGATGTCGATCGCCAGCAATTTGGCCGACACCGCGTCACTGATCAACGCGCCGCCGAGCAAGGTGCCAAGGATGATGGAGCCGACGGTGAGGCCTTCGATCCAACTGTTGGCCACCACCAGTTTGTGGTGCGGTAGATACTCGGTGAGTATGCCGTACTTGGCCGGCGCATAGGCAGCAGCGCCCAGCCCGACCACCGCGTAGCCGAACAAAATAGTGACGTAGTCTTCGACGTTGGGTATCGACCACAGCTCATGCGTGAAAATAATCAGGCAGCCGACGATCTTGATGGTGTTGGTGACGAACATCACGCGGCCTTTGGGCATCGAATCCGCGAACGCGCCGACCACCGCAGCAAACAATACATACGACACCGTGAAAAAAAACTTCAGCATCGGTGTCATCCACTCCGGCGCAAAAAGCTGCATCAGTAACGCAATGGCGGCGACCAGCAGTGCGTTGTCGGCGAGTGACGAGAAAAACTGCGCCGCCATAATGATGTAAAAACCGAATGGCATGTTATTGATTTTTAAGAATAATTCTCGTAGTCCGGTGCTGAGCCGGTAAAATAGTCGCGGAGTTATACCATACAATGCGATTGCGTAAACATGATGTGTCGCACGGTCTGGTGGGGTCGCACAGGGGCATAGCCATAACGGAGGTTTAGTGAGCGCAGCTTACAAGGTGTTGCAACGGTGTCTGATGCTGTCATTGTGTTCCTTTTGTGCCGTGGTTCAAGCGCAAACTACTGCGACGGGCTTGGCACAGACCTGGCCCACGCGGCCGCTGCGTTTCATCAGCCCCTTCACCCCCGGCGGCGGCACCGATATCAACGCGCGCATTATCGCACCGCGCCTCGCGGCGGCATTGGGCCAACCGGTCATTGTCGAAAATCGAGCTGGCGCCGGCGGCATGGTGGGCACGGACTATGTGGCGAAGTCGCCGCCCGACGGCTACACCCTGGTGATTGCCACCATCGGCCCGATTGCGATCAACCCAAGTCTCTACGCCAAAATGCCGTACGATCCCGTCAAAGATTTGGCACCGGTCACCATCACCGGCGAAGTACCCAACGGCCTGGTGGTGCATCCTGCGCTGCCCGCGAAATCGGTGCAGGAACTTATCGCGCTCGCCAAGCAACGGCCGCGTGAATTGAATTACGGTTCCAGCGGTCCCGGCGCGGGCGACCATTTGTCGGGCGAGATGCTCGACGTGATGGCGGGCACGCGCATGACGCACGTGCCGTACAAAGGCGGCGCGCCAGCGATGGTGGATTTGCTCGCCGGCAACATCCAATTGATATTCGCCACGCTCGCCACCGGCATGCCGTATATCAAGAGCGGCCGCGTGCGCGTGCTGGCGATGGCCGGCCCGCAACGCTTTGCGTTGCTGCCCGCAGTGCCGACGGTCGCCGAAGCGGGCGTGCCCGGCTTCGCGGTGAGCAATTGGGCGGGTATATTTGTTGCCGCAGGCACGCCGCACGCGATCATCGACCGGCTCAACAGCGAAGTGGTCAAAGCGCTGGGCGCGCCGGACATCAAACAAAAATTACTCGAACTCGGTCTGGTGGCCGCGACCAATACGCCGGAGCAATTCGCCACATTCATACAAACTGAAACGGTGAAATGGGCGCGGGTGGTCAAAGCAGCGAAAATAAAACTCGATTGATGCTATGCGTGGATTTAACGTAAGTATTTGATTTTAAACAATATTTTGACAAGACCGATTTTAGCGACTATAGATCATTCGGCGCTGCGCCATAACCTCGGCGTGGTGCGCCGGCACGCACCGCGTTCGCGCGTGCTGGCCGTGGTGAAGGCCGATGCCTATGGGCATGGTGTTGAGCGCGTGGCGCGCGTGCTGGCCGATGCGGGTGTCGATGGCTTCGCGCTGCTGGAACTCGATGCCGCGCTAGCGCTGCGCGCAGCCGGCTACACACAGCGCATCGTGTTGCTCGAAGGCTTCTTCGATGCGGCGGAGCTCGCACTGCTTGCACACCATCGCATCGATAGCGTCGTGCACAGCACGCAGCAAATCGCCCTGCTGCGTGAGGCGCCCGCCGGCGCAAAACTTGATCTGCTGATTAAACTCAACACCGGCATGAATCGCCTCGGTCTGCGTGCAGCGGCGTTGCCTGCTGCGCTCGCGGCGTTGCGCGCATTGCCGGTGACCGGCGAACTCACGCTGATGACGCATTTCGCCAACTCGGATGATGCGCGCGGCGTTGACTGGCAAATGACGCTGTTTAAAAAAATGACGGCGGGATTAAATTTGCCACGCAGCCTGGCGAATTCAGCCGCGATCATTCGCTACCCGCAAACCCACGCCGACTGGGTGCGTCCCGGCATCATGTTGTATGGCGGCTCGCCATTTGCTGATGTCACGGCAGTTGAATTGGGGCTCCTGCCGGTCATGACACTCGAAAGCGCAGTCATTTCAGTGCAGGCGCTCAACCCCGGCGATCGCATCGGGTACGCGCTCACTTACGAAGCGAAGCGGCCCATGCGCATCGGCATCGTCGCCTGCGGTTACGCCGACGGCTATCC
>JAYUAH010000405.1:0-10099 GCA_043741415.1 Betaproteobacteria bacterium | reverse complement strand
ATTTCACCGAAACGCGGCATTATCTCGACGAGATGGTGCAGCGTGATACGCACGACACGTTAACCGGCGTCGCCAATCGGCCCTTGCTGCTCGATCATCTGCGCCACGGTATCGCCTATGGCAAGCGTTACGAGCGTATGGTGGCCACCTTCGTGGTGAACATCGATCACTTTAAATACGTGAACCAGAGCCTGGGCCACGATGCCGGGGACGATTTGTTGAAGGGCGTGGCGCTGCGGCTGCAGGGCGCGCTGAGAGAACATGATACGGTAGCGCGCCTGGGCGCGGATTCGTTCGCCATGACGCTGATCGATAACGAAGGGTTGGGCGGTGCGGCGCAGGCGATGGCGCGTGTGCTCGATGCCGTGCGCGAGCCGTTCATGATCGGCGAACATGAAATTGTGGTGACGTGCAGCGTGGGCTGCGCGCTCTACCCGAACGACGGGCCCGATCCCGAAACATTGCTGCGCCGCGCCGATACCGCGATGCGGCACGCGCGCAATTTGGGTGGCGATTGTTATTATTTTTACTCGGCCGATAGCGATAAGCGCACCGAAGAGCGGTTGTATATCGAGGGGAATCTGCGGCGTGCGGTCGACAACGGCGAGTTGATTGTGCACTATCAGCCGCAGGTGTCGGCGCGCGACGGGCGCTTCATCGGTCTGGAGGCGCTGGTGCGCTGGAAGCACCCGGAGATGGGTCTGGTGTCGCCGGGACGCTTCATTCCGGTGGCCGAGGAATCGGACCTCATTGTGAGCATCGGCGGCTGGGTGCTGGAAGAAGCCTGCCGCGAGACCAAGGCGCTGATCGAGGAAGGCTTTGATGTGGACCACGTCGCGGTCAATCTGTCGCCGCGCCAGTTTCGCGATGCCAATCTGATCCAGAAAGTACACGAGATACTGGTGCGTACGCGGCTTGATCCCAAGCACCTCGAACTGGAGATCACCGAAAGCCTGGCGATGAAAGATGTGGACGCGGTGGTCGCCAAGTTGAAAGAGTTGAAGGGCCTCGGACTGCAAATGGCTATCGACGATTTCGGCACCGGCTATTCGAGTTTGAGTTATTTACGGCGGTTTCCCATCGATCGTTTGAAAATCGATCAATCGTTTACGCGCGAAGTCACCTCGTCCAAGGACGGCGCCGCCATCGCGCGCGCGATCATTCAGTTGGGGCATGCGCTGGAGTTGAAGGTGATCGCGGAGGGCGTCGAAACACAAGATCAATTGCATTTTTTGCGCGACAACGGCTGTGACGAAATTCAGGGTTACTTTTTCGCGCGTCCGGTGGATGCCGTGACGTTGCGCAGCGTGTTGGCGGCGCGCGATCAACCTGATGCCGCGGGCGGCTTGATCTATTGCGCGAAGCGCGGCACCTGATTTAGCAGCGTTTAAAAATAATATCCCACACGCCATGGCCGAGTTTCAGGCCGCGCGTCTCGAACTTGGTTTGCGGGCGGTATGTGGGGCGCTGCGCGTAATTCGCAACCGTGTTGTGCAGCGCGGGTGTCGCGGCGCACACCGCCAGAATTTGCTCTGCGTATTCGCGCCAGTCGGTGGCCGCGTGCAGATAGCCGCCGGGTTTTAATTTTTCCGCGAGCAGAGTGACCAGCGGCGCTTGTATCAGGCGCCGTTTGTGATGGCGTTTTTTCGGCCACGGATCGGGAAAAAAAACGTGTATGCCGTCGAGGCTGCCCGGCGCGATCATGTGCTGCAGCACGTCGAGCGCGTCGTACTGAATGATGCGCACATTGGTGAGTGCGTTGGTCGCCAGCAGTTTCAACAGGGCGCCGACGCCGGGCGTGTGTACTTCGATGCCGAGGTAATCGGTGTCGGGATGCGCGGCGGCGATGGCCGCGGTGGTTTCACCCATGCCGAAACCGATTTCCAGAATTTTCGGTGCGGCACGGCCAAACACCGTGTCCACATCGATTATGGCATCGGCATAGTCGATGCCGTAACGCGGCAGCAGCGTCTCGTGCGCATGGCGTTGCGCATTCGAGACGCGGCCCTGACGCAGCACGTAGCTGCGGATGTGGCGCGATGGTGTCGTATCGGTAGAAATATCGTAACTATTTGATTATAAACAATATTTTCTACGACTTGCCGATAAGGCCGGTGGTCGGCGAACTGGGCGCCGCGGAGTACAGCTTCTTCGGCATGCGCCCGGCGCGCCACGCCTCGCGCCCGGCCTCCACCGCTTTTTTCATGGCGCTGGCCATCAGCACCGGGTCTCTCGCCGCGGCAATCGCGGTATTCATCAGCACTGCGTCGCAACCGAGTTCCATCGCAATCGCGGCGTCCGACGCCGTGCCCACGCCGGCATCGACCACCACCGGCACCTTGGCATTTTCAATAATGATTTGCAGGTTCCACGGGTTGAGGATGCCCATGCCGGAGCCGATCAGCGATGCCAACGGCATCACCGCGACGCAGCCGATTTCTTCGAGCTGTTTGGCGATGATGGGGTCATCCGAGGTATAGACCATCACCTTGAAGCCGTCTTTCACCAGCGTTTTCGCGGCGGCAATGGTTTCGACCACGTTGGGGTAGAGCGTTTTCGGGTCGCCCAGCACTTCAAGTTTGACGAGGTCGTGGCCGTCGAGTAACTCGCGCGCGAGCCGCAGCGTGCGCACCGCATCGTCGGCGCTGTAGCAGCCAGCGGTGTTGGGCAGCAGGGTGTACTTCGACGGCGGTATGGCATCGAGCAAATTCGGCTCGTTGGGATTTTGGCCGATGTTGGTGCGGCGGATCGCGACGGTTATGATGTTCGCACCGCTCGCCTCCACCGCCAGCCGCGTCTCGTTAAAGTCCTTGTATTTGCCGGTGCCGATCAGCAGGCGCGACGCGTAAGCCGTGCCGCCGATCAGCAGCAGATCCCTATTTTCGTGGGGCGTCATGGTGCGTCCTTTAGTGATGCATTTACAGTTTAACCACCGCCGACCGCGGCGACGATTTCAATCTTGTCACCATCGGCCAGCGTGTGCTCGGCGTGGCGACCGCGCGGCACGATTTCGCCATTGCATTCGAGTGCGACGCGCTTGCCGGCCAATCCCAGCGCCGCAATCAAACGGTCGCAACTCAAGGGCGGCTGAAACTGGCGCGATTCGCCGTTGACGGTAATGGCTATCAAGGTAGAGCTATCCACATTTAAAGGGTGATACTTAACCGGCAATGTGCACGATACACACGCATGCTAGCGCCTAGTTTAGCGAATGCGCGCCCATTTTACTGGTTTAGCGCGGCATTGAGCCGTTGCCGATTTAAGGCGTAGCCGTAATTTAGATATGTAAATACATGATTTCTTGCTACAATTTCAAATTGGCAATACTGGGCCGGGGTAGGCATGGCGAATGCATTGAGTGCACAAAAGAGCGCGGATTCATTGTCGCTACTGCAAGACACCCATGACGTCATCGCAGCCTTGCCCATAGACGATGCCGTGGCAGCCGTAGCGCGCATTACCGAAGCGCTGGCCGCGATCAACGGCGCCGACGCGCTGACGCTGGAAGAGCGTTACGACGATATTTTCCTGTTGGATACCGCAACCGTGGAACGCACCCGTTTGCTGCTGCGGGAATATCTCACCACCGCGCGTCACACCATCCAGCGCGAATCGGCGTTGTGGAACGGCGCACACCATTGCTGGCGCGAGCTGGCGAAGGCCTACGCCTTGTGCGCGCAGCGCTATGCTGCAGATCGCGCGGCGGCGGCTGGATTTCAGCGGCTGGCACACGTGGCGGAAGCACGTGCAATACGCGCGTTGCGCCGCCAATTGCAGTGGCTGCGTCTGCGCTATGCCACGCCGGGCGCGGAAATTTGGAGCGCACTGGCGCACTTGTATGCGGCGGTGGCGCCGGACATCGTCGAACAAGAAATGCTGATTTATCCGGGTGAAAGCACCACTATCCAGCGCGAGTTTCTCAAGGCGCTGGTGCTGGCGGCGCTGCCCAGCGAGAACCTGAAGCCGCAGGAACAGGATTTGGCGACGTATATCGTGAGTCGTTATGCGTCGTCGTTCGTGATGTCGCGCTCAGCGGACGCCGGGTGCACCCATGCCTTTGATCTGAATAACCCGCAAGCACCGTTGCTCATCGACCGTACCCTGCCGCCCGGCGCCGCGGTATGTTATTTCGGCGCAGGTGCGGCGATCGATGCGATAGCCGCCGCGCTGCGCAGCATTGAGCAAACGGGACAGGCACCGGCCGATCTGCGTTTCAAATCACCGATTGCACTCACATTGTTGACGCCCGTGCTGACCCAGATTTACAGCGACTGGACGGGCAAAACCTACGAGCGCCGGCACGCACGCGAGAAATCCAACGCGCGGGTGAGCGTGGTGCCGGGGTTCAAGAATTTTCTCCAGGTGCTGGAGGAGTCCGACGCCGATCCGTTTGATTTTACCGTCAGAGACACCGGCGAAAGCTGGGTGGCCAGCGACATCAGCGCCGATGGATTTGGCGTGGTCATGCCGGCGGTCAGCGGCGACTGGGTGAGCGTGGGCAGTGTGGCGGGCATTGAAGGCGAGACGGCAGGCGAATGGTCGGTGGGGGTGGTGCGCCGGGTGCGGCGCATGGACGATGGTCAACAGCATATCGGCATGCAGGTGTTGGGCCGCGCGACGTTAGCCGTGCGCGTGATGCGTGATGCGTCCGGCGCGGCTGGCATGCAGATTACGCAACGCATACCCGTCGATCGTGCCATTTTACTGACCGCGGATGCGCTACGGCAAAAAGAAATCGAGCTTCTGGTCAGCGATGCCGCGCTCTACGATGCGGGTAATGTGTACGTACTGATCGGCGATAGGGTGCTGCTGGTGCGGCTGCGGGAAGTGCTGGAATCCAACGTGGCTTACGCGCGCATTTGCTTTACCGTCGTGGGCCTCGAATCGTAGTTTTCACACACGGCATGGCGGCGTCCGCCCTGCCGCAATGATAGAATCAACCACGGTAATCGCGCGCAAGTTACGGGTCTCGCGTACGTTGCAGGTGTTGCGCGGGTGTAGTTCAATGGCAGAACGGCAGCTTCCCAAGCTGCATACGAGGGTTCGATTCCCTCCACCCGCTCCATCGAACTTTTCATGCTGCAGCCGCTCTCACTACATAGTGCTCAACGTGCGGTTTTAGCTTGAAATCGCGCCCGCGTGTTGCCCCATCCACTGTCAGGATAAACCCATGAAAATCCTAAAATATCTGTTGATGGCTTGTGCCGGCGTGGCGGTGTTGCTGGGCGGCGCGGTCGCGTACATTGCCGCCACCTTCGACCCCAATGCCTACAAGCCGCAGATTATTCAACTGGTCAAAGACAAAAAGCAGCGCACGCTGAAACTCGACGGTGACATCAAGCTCAAGTTCTGGCCGAGCCTTGGCGCCGATCTGGGTAAACTGGCCTTGTCCGAGTTCAAAAGCGACGCCGAATTTGCGGCGGTGGACAACGCACGTGTGTCGCTCAAACTGATGCCCTTGCTGTCGAAAAAAATGGTGGTCGATGAAATCGAGATCGCCGGCGTGCGCGCTACCCTTGTCAAATTCAAGGACGGCCGCACGAATATCGACGACTTGCTGTCGAAGGACGAGAAGACGCAGGACCAAGTCGAATTCGATATCGATCACGTCAAGCTGGAAAATGCGAACCTAACCTATCGCGACGAAGCGCAGCACGCGTTGTACGCGCTGTCGAATGTCAATCTGAAGACCGGCCGCATTGCACCCAATGTGCCGGGCAACATCGATTTGTCGATGAACGTGCAGGGCGACAAGCCCAAGGTGCAACTGGCCATTGCGATCAAAACGCGGCTGACCTTTGATCTCGAAAATCAAGTGTTTGCTTTCGAAGGTTTGGGGCTGGAGGCTAAAGGGCAGGCTGCGGATTTGCACAACCTCAATGCCAAGGCGAGCGGCGGCGTTACCGCCAAGTTGAAGGACGGCGAATTCACCACCAGCGGTTTGGCGCTGGCGATGACGGCGATAAGCGGCAAGGATAATCTCGACCTCAAGTTCGAAGCGCCCAAGCTGCACGTGACCAAGGACAAGGCCACCGGCGACAAGGTGACCATTGCCGCGAAAATTACCAACGCGCAAGGCACGACCGTCGCCAACGTGGTGTTGCCCGGCATCGAGGGTACGGCGCAGGCCTTCAAAGCGGCGGGCATGACACTGGATCTGGACATGAAGCAGGGCGACCAAACCGTCAAGGCGCGCGTCACCTCGCCGGTGTCCGGTAACTTCCAGACGCAACAAATCAATCTGCCGCAACTGGCGGTGAACATCACCGCGAGCGGACCGAATCTGCCCGGCAAAAGCCTCAGCGGCAATCTCGCCGGCAGCGCCAGTGTGAACGGCGCCAAACAACAGGTGCAGGCGAATCTCGCCGGCAAAGTGGCGGACAGCACGATCAAGGCAACGCTCGGCGTCAACGGCTTTACGCCGCCGGGACTCACCTTTGATATCGACATCGATCAGCTTGATCTGGACAAATACACGCCGCAGGGCGGGGGCAAGCCTGCCGCAGGTGCGGAGAAACCCTTCGACCTCAGCGCGCTGCGCACGCTGCGCGCCAACGGCAAAATACACATCGGCACGTTGAAGGCGTCCAATATCAAGGCGAGCAATTTGCGTCTGGAAATCAAGGCGGCCGGCGGCCAGGTGTCGGTGAACCCGCTGTCGGCAAACCTGTATGACGGCGCCATGAACGGCGCGGTGTCGGTGAACGCCGCGCCAGCCACGCCGCAGTTCGCGATCAAGCAAAATCTGACCGGCGTTGCGATAGGCCCGCTGCTGCACGATCTGGCCAACAAGGACATGCTGCAAGGCCGCGGCACGGTCACGCTGGATGTGCGCACGCAGGGTGCGACGATCAGTGCGCTCAAGCGCGCCTTGAACGGCGGCGCCTCGATTAATTTGCGCGACGGCTCGATCAAGGGCATCGACATCGCAGGCACCCTACGCGACGCCAAGTCGCGCCTGGGTGCGCTGACGGGACAGCAAACGCAGCAGGCGGATAACAACAAGAAGACCGAGTTTTCGGAATTGGGCGGTACCTTCGCTATCACTAACGGCGTGGCGCACAACAATGATTTGTCGTTAAAGTCGCCGCTGCTGCGCGCGTCCGGTGCAGGCGACATTAACGTCGGCGAAGACACCATCAACTATCTGGTGAAAGCGGCCGTGGTCGGCACCTTGACCGGGCAGGACGGGCGCGGCGTCAACGAATTAAAAGGCGTCACGGTGCCGGTGCGCGCGAGCGGGCCGCTGACCGCGCCGGCGTTCAGTATCGATTTCAATTCGCTGATTACCGACACCGTGAAGCAAAAGGCGGAAGACGCGGTGCGAAGCAAAATCGAGGAGAGTCTCTTCGGCAAGCAGCCGGCGCCTGTTGCGCCGGGAGCAACGCCCGGTGCCGCGCCCGCACCGCCGTCCAATCGCGATGCGGCCAAAGACGTACTCAAAGGCATTTTCGGACGTTGACCGCAGCCGCGACGCCACGAGTGACAGGCCGTAGCCTGAGCAGCCCGGCCGCGCGCGTGATCGTGTGGCACAAACGCGCAGGCCGCCACGATTTGCCCTGGCAAGGCACCCGCGATGCATATGCAATCTGGTTATCCGAGATCATGCTGCAGCAGACGCAGGTCAGCATCGTCATCCCGTACTACGAACGCTTTCTCAAGCGCTTTCCCACGGTGCAGGCGCTGGCGGCAGCCCCGCTCGATGCGGTGCTGGCGCTGTGGAGCGGGCTCGGCTACTACTCGCGCGCGCGCAACTTGCACAAGGCCGCGCTGATGATCGTTGAGCGCCATGGCGGGCACATGCCCGACGATCCTGAAGTGGTGCAACTGCTGCAGGGTATCGGCCGCTCAACCGCCGCGGCCATTTGCGTGTTTGCCTACGGCGGACGCCACGCCATACTCGATGGCAACGTCAAGCGTGTGCTGGCGCGGTACTACGGCGTGCGTGGTTATCCCGGCGCAACGAAAGTGCAGCAAACGTTGTGGCGCAAGGCGCAAGCGATGTTACCGGCGAGTACACGCAGCATCGTTGAATACACGCAAGGCCTGATGGACCTGGGCGCCAGTTTGTGCGCGCGGCGCAATCCGCAGTGCGCGCTGTGTCCATTACGCGGCGATTGCGTTGCATACCTGCGCGGCCTCACCGAGCAATTGCCCACGGCTAAAGCGCGTGCAGCGCTACCGCAGCGTTCGACGGTGATGTTGCTGATGCGCCATGCGGGCGAAATTTTGCTCGAAAAACGCGCAGCCAGCGGTATCTGGGGCGGCCTGTGGTCGTTACCTGAAATCAGCAACGTACGCGAAGCGAAAGCCGTATGCGAAAAAAAATATGGCGTTAGCGTACTCGCGACTCAAGCCTTGCCGGGCATCGCGCATGGCTTCACGCATTTCAAACTGGATATCGTTCCCTTGTTACTCGACGTCAAAAAATCCAGGCGTCGCGCAGCCGGTGTGATGTGGTTGTCAACGGCCAATGCATTGCAGGTGGGGATTCCAACGCCGGTGCGCAATATTATCATAAGTATTTGATTTTAAACAATTTTATTTGAATCTGGTTTGAGCGTGAAACACACATCACCCGTGTCATTGCGCGCCAGCGACAGCGCGTAGCCGTGCTGGTCGGCAAAGCGCGCGGCGTGATACAGGCCCACACCAAGGCCGGCTTTCGATGGCACCGGCGCGCCGAATAGTTGCGACGCAATCGCTTTGGGCACCGGCTCGCCGCTGTCTGAAACGCTGAGCGTGTTGCTGGCCACCTCGAACACGACTTGCGCCGCCGATGTTTTGCGCAAGGCATTTTCGATCAGGTTGTCGACGACGCTATCGAACATTTCCGCCGGCGCCATTTGGTCCGGCAAGTCGCCGATCAAGGTGAGCGTCACGTTGCGGTGCGCATAGCGCTGTTGCAGCGCGCGCCACCAGGTTGCCACGCGTGCGCTGTGGGTATCCACCGCGTCGGGCGTGCGCAACTTGTCGAGCGTGACATTCAGCCGCTGCGTGATCTGCGGCAGTTGCCGTTGCATCAACGCCACCACGCCGGCGGACTGGTCTGGCGTGTTGTCCGCGACCGCGCTGCATAAGGCCTGCAACGACTGCAGCAGATTTTTGACGTCGTGCGTGAGACGCGAGCCGGTTTCGTGGATGGCCTGGGTGTAGGCATTGCGGCGCTGCAATTGCTCGCGCTGCTTGGCGGCGTAAAAGTGTCCGACCATTTGCGCCAGCAGCCGCACGTGCAACAGCATCGCCGGCGACAGCGCCCAGCGCGTATGAATGCGCAGCTTGAGATCATCAAACGCAAATTCGGCGTAGTGCGTGTTGAGGCGTCCGTTGTGGTCCGACTCGTGCGGCGTCTCCCAGCGCAAGCCGATAACCCACGGCAACGCCTGCACGTGCGCCACCGCCGCATTCAGAAATTGCCGCGGTTCGTTTTCGCGCTGCGCGATGTCGGCGAGCTGCTGCACCCATTGTTCGAACGGCAATCCCAGGCTCAGCAAATAGCGCGAGAGGATCTGGTTAAAGCCCGCGAAGCCGGCGGTAGGACTCATCAGCCACGACAAGCCCACCAGCGCCATCGCGATGACCATCAGCGTTTGCGCCAGCGCCACCAGATACTGGCCCTGATTGGTTTTGACGATCACCAGACTCCCCAGCACCAGCGCCGCTACCAGCAGAAACAACATCACGCTATAAAAAATATCAATCGCGATGGTCGTTGCAGCGCGCTGCGTGCCCGGTCGTATGAACAAGATCGCCACAGCGATCAGCGGCAGGCCGTACCGCACCAGGTTGCTCAGCAGACTGTTAGTGGGAAGCTGTCCTGCCAGGTGCGGCACCACCCAGATCAGCAGCAACGCCAGCAAATAAAGCGCCGCCAGCAACGAGGCCGTGCGCTGGCGCCGCTGGGTGATACCGGGCATGCCGCCACCGATCAGTGCGGTGAGTGCGGTGAGCCACAGCGCGATCAGCCACCAACTGCCGGCGGTGGCGAGCAGCGCGCCAATCAGCAGCGCCAGGATCGCGTGGCGTGGCTGCAGTTCGCCGTCGCCCTGCCACAACGGTTGCCACATCAGGAACAAGCCAAAGTGCGTCAGCAAAAACG
>JAYUAH010000404.1:0-1757 GCA_043741415.1 Betaproteobacteria bacterium | reverse complement strand
ACACCATGCTCTCGCTCGGGCGCATGTTCTACGAGCCGGTGTGGGTGTTCCACCGTTTGCATGACAGCACCGACCGCCTGCCGCATTTGCGCGGCAAGCGCATCGCCATCGGGCCCACAGGCAGCGGCACGCAACACCTGACCTTGCAAATGCTGGAAACCAACGATGTCACGCGTGCCAACAGCACCTTCGTCGAACTGAGTACCCGTGACGCCATGCAGGCGCTGATCAAGGGCGAAGTCGACGCAGGATTTTTCGTCTCGGCCGCGGATTCGGATGTGATCCAGAAACTACTGTACGAGCCCGGTTTGACGTTAATGAATTTTTCACGTGCGCCCGCCTACGCCAAGCGCTACCCGTTTCTCGCGCATGTGGTGCTGCACGAAGGCGTGATCGACCTCAGCAAAAACATTCCCGACCACGATATCGATATGGTTGCGGCCGTCGCCATGCTGGCGGTCGATGACGGCCTGCACCCGGCGCTGCAATACGCGCTTACCGAGGCCGCCGCCGAGGTGCATCGCAAACCCAGCATTTTCAACGTCGAGAAATTGTTTCCGCAATCGCAGGCGTCCGAGCTTCCCATGAGTTCAGTGGCCGAGCATTACCACAAGAGCGGGCCGCCTTTTTTCCAGCGCTACTTGCCGTTTTGGCTGGCGGTGCTGGCCGAGCGCCTGTTGATTTTGCTGATTCCGATACTGACCATACTGCTGCCGTTGATCAAACTGGTGCCGTTTATTTACGACTGGCGCGTGCGCCGGCGGCTGTGGCATTGGTACGATGCGCTGAAACGCCTGGAACAAGACGTCGATGCAGCGCCGGATCAACGCAGCAAGCACCTGGCCGAACTCGCGCGTATCGACGGCGCCGTGCGCGGCATACCCGTGCCATGGCAGTTTTCCGAGAGTCACTTCAATTTGCGCTCGCATGTGGAATACGTGAAGCGGCGTATCGAAGAACAGCGCGCAGCACCGGCATCACCGCCGGCATCCCGAGATCAATAACACTATGGTTCTGCGACGTCCGCAATTCAAACGCCCCAAATTCGAACGCACGGCCTGGCGCGAGTGGGCCATCATTCTCGTGCCCACGATGCTGCTGATCGCGGGCGCTTTTTACCTCGCCTCACGGTTTATCCAGCCCGCACCGCCAAAGTTCATTGCGATCAGCACCGGCGGCGACGGCGGCGCGTATTACAAGTTCGCGCAGCGCTATCAAGCGGCGTTAAAGCACAATGGCATACACCTGGAAATCAAAACCTCCGCCGGCTCGATGCAGAATCTCACGCGCCTGCGTGGCACCAAGGCGAAGGCGAGTGGCGCGCTCGTCCAGGGTGGTGCCACGCCCGAAGCCAGCGTGGCGTTCGTGCAGGGCGGCACCACCAACCCGGAGGATTCCAACAGCATGCTGTCGCTGGGGCGCATGTTCTATGAACCGCTGTGGGTTTTCCACCGCCTGCCGCAGGACATCGAGCGCCTGACACAACTGCAAGGCAAACGCATCGCCGTCGGCCCCCCCGGCAGCGGCACGCGCGCCCTTGCCATGCAATTGTTGGGCGCAAGCGAGGTTAGCGCCGCCAACGCGACATTCGTGGATTCGCCCGGCAGCGCGGCCGCCGATGCGCTGATCGCGAAAGAGGTCGACGCGGCATTCTTCGTGTCGGCGCCGGATGCCGCACTGGTGCAAAAATTGCTGCGTACACCAGGTGTGCGGCTGATGAGCTTCTCGCAGGCCGAAGGTTATGCGCGGCGCTTTCC
>JAYUAH010000403.1:0-10130 GCA_043741415.1 Betaproteobacteria bacterium | reverse complement strand
ACGGTGCAGTACAAAGGCATCAGCCAGATCATCACCGATCTCGCGGGCGGGCATATCGACCTCGCGTTTCTCACCACGTCCAGCGCCGTCGGCTTGGTGAGAACCGGCAAAATCAAGGCGCTCGCCATCAGCGGCGCCAAACGCTGGAAGCAATTGCCCGAGGTGCCCACCACCGATGAAGCCGGCGTCAAAGGCTTCGAATACACGGCGTGGTTTGCCTTCTGGTACCCAGCCGCGACCCCGGTGGAATACGTCAACAAGTTCCATGGCGAACTCAGCAAAGCCGTGGCGGCGCCCGAGGTGCTAGCACGCTTCGACGAACTGGGCTTTGAGCCGTACATTTTGTCGCCCGGCGAATTCGCCAAGCTCGTGCAACGCGATATCGACACCGCCAAAATGATCGCCGCCAGTCTTGGTGTAAAACCACAGTAGAACTTGCCGCACGCGGCGCTATGAAAATCGGCATTGATCTGGGCGGCACTAAAACCGAGATCGCGGCATTCGATAATAGTGGTGGCGCATGCTTACGCCGCCGCGCACCCACGCCTGTCGGCGACTACGCCGCCACCTTAAGTCTGATTGCCACACTCGTCGCCGATGCGGAGCGTGCGCTCGGCACGCGAGCCACCATCGGCATCGGTACGCCGGGCGCACTGTCGCAGGCGACGGGTTTGATGCGTAACTCCAATTCAACCTGCCTTAATCAACGGTCGTTCAAGGCGGACTTGCAGCGCACGCTCGGGCGTGAGGCGCGTCTTGCCAACGACGCTAACTGTTTTGCCTTATCTGAAGCGCGCGACGGTGCGGCCGCAGGCGCGGTGTCCGTGTTTGGGGTCATCATTGGCACCGGCGTGGGTGGCGGCATTGTCATCCATGGTCAAGTCGTTAACGGCCCCAATGCGATCACCGGCGAGTGGGGGCATAATCCGCTGCCGTGGCCCGACGATAGCGAACGTCCTGGTGCGGCGTGTTACTGCGGTAAACAGGGCTGTATCGAAACGTTTCTGTCGGGGCCGGGACTCGCGCGCGATTACGCGCTGCACAGCGGCAGCCCGCGCTCTGCGCAAGACATTGTGGCGCGTTGCGCGCACGACGCGGCAGCCGAGCAGGCCCTCAAGCGCTACGAACAGCGTCTTGCCCGCGCGCTGGCAAGTGTGATTAACGTGCTCGACCCCGAGGTGATCGTAGTGGGCGGCGGCTTGTCCAACATCGACCGGCTATACAAAAACATTCCCAAGTTGTGGGGGAAGTGGGTATTCTCCGACACAGTACGCACGCGCCTCGTGCGCAACGCGCATGGCGATTCGAGTGGGGTACGCGGCGCCGCGTGGTTGTGGCCGTAGCAAGAGTGCCTCACACAATAAAACCCATGTGTCGTTGGGTTTCATTATGTGAGGCACTCTAAGAAAGAGAACCGATTGTGGATACCGAAAGCAAAGTCATAGCGCCTAAAATACTGTCCTGCGGTGTGGTGCCGGTGCGCTTTGCGTGGGGTGATTGGCGGCTGCTGGTATTGCGCGCCTACCAGAACTGGGATTTCCCCAAAGGTGTTGTCAACCCCCACGAAGACCCGCTCGAAGCCGCCAAACGCGAGACCGAGGAAGAAACCGGTATCACCGATCTCGATTTTGTATTCGGTGAAGACTACAAAGAAACCGTGCCTTACTCCGGCAATAAAGTAGCGCGCTACTACGTGGCGGAAACCCACGCCAGCGACATTACCCTACCCCTATCAAAAGAACTCGGCCGGCCGGAACACGACGAATTCCGTTGGGTCAGTTGCGATGAGGCGGAAGATCTGCTGCCGCCGCGGCTGACGCATGTGCTCGAATGGGTGCGCTCGGTGATCGACGAAAAGTGAATACGTGAAGGGTGTCAACCAAGCGCAGGCGGCGCACCATGTTGCGAAGCAGCAGTGTGACCGGTTGCAGCGAGGGGGTGTGGTGAAAACGGGTATTTGGAATGCCTGGCGCTGACGCTGGCCGCAACCCGGTATTCGCGGCATAATCTTCTTGGTCACACGCAAATAAGTCGCTGCAACACGGCTGCTCGGCATAAAATTCAAGAGGACTTCTGGCTGCAGGCCACCGGCACATTCCAAAGCGTCATTCAATTTCTACTGCCCTACTTTTTGAGGGAGAAAAGCTATGCAACGAACTCTGACCTTGTTGGCGCTGCGCATCTGCATCGGCATCAACGCGTGCATCATCAGCCTATCGGCCTCCGCGCAAGCCGTCCCCGACGTAACACTCACACGCTTCGATTGCGGCACCAGCAACCCGCCGATCGACCCCAATCTGCGCTTCTCCGACACCTTTGCCTACAAGGGCTTGCGCGTGCAACTGGTCTACAGTTGCTACCTGATCAAGCACGGCAACGATTATTTGGTGTGGGATGCCGGCCATTCCATGAGCGCCGGTGCCGTGGCGCCGAAGGTGAGTCTGGTGGATCAGTTGGCGCAGTTGAAACTGACGCTCGATCAAATCAAATACATCGCCATCAGCCACTATCACGGCGACCACATCGGCCAAGTCGATTCGTTTCCGAAATCGACACTGCTGATCGGTGAGGCCGATTGGAATGTGCTGACCAGCGCGAAGCCGGCTTTGATGGCGAATCCCAAGCCATTTGCGAACTGGATCAGCGGTGGTGGCAAGGTCGAACCGGTGCTGCTGGACAAAGATATTTTCGGCGACGGCAGCGTGGTGATGCTGGGTATGCCGGGGCATACGCCGGGCCATTCGGTGTTGCTGGTGAAGCTGCCGCAAATGGGCAACGTGATGCTCAGCGGCGATCTCGCGCACTTTCAGGAGAACTACGACGGCAACGGTGTACCCACGTTCAACACCAATCGTGCCGAGACGCTAGCGTCGATCGATCGCTTCAAGACGATTGCGAAGAATCTCAAAGCCACCGTCATCATCCAGCACGAGCTGCGCGATGTCGGCAAATTGCCGGCGTTCCCGGCGGCCGCGAAGTAGCGCCGAGCACTCGGGGTTTTCACTCCGCCTTCACGCCGGAAGCCTTGATCACGCGCGCCCAGCGTGCGTAATCTTTTTTCAGAAATTTCAAATACTCGCCCGGCGTATCGCCCACGGTAATCGCACCCAGGCCTTTCAAGCGCGCGATGGTTTCGGGCCGCGCCAGTGATTTACGCATTTCTTCGCTCAAGCGATTGACGATGGCCGCTGGCGTGCCCGCGGGTGCCAGCAAGCCCACCCACGGCGCCGTTTCTTCAAACCCGGGGAAGCCTGCTTCGCTCATGGTCGGCACATCGGGAAAATCAGCGTGGCGTTTTGCCGTGCCCACTGCAAGCACTTTCAGGCGCTTGCTCGCCACTTGATCCGCGATGCCGATAATCGGGTAGAACATGTAAGTCACCTGCCCCGCCATCACATCCGTTAGCGCAGGGCCGTTGCCGCGAAACGGGATGGTAGTCATTTTGGTACCACTTAAACTTTCGAGCAGCGCGCCCGCGAGATGGCCCGAACCACCGTGCCCCGGTGCACCATAGGTAATTGCGCCGGGCTTGGCTTTGGCCGCGGACAACAATTCCTGCAGCGTGTTCAGTTTGGTTGCGGGGCTGGTCACCACCACCATCGGCAGCACCGCGGCAAGACTGATGGGAACGAAATCCTTGAACGGATCGTAACGCGCTTTGCTTTCCAGCAATATGGCGTTCACCAGCAGCGACAGCGACGAGTACAGCAGCGTGTGTCCGTCGGGTGTCGCGCGCGCAACCAGTTCGGTGGCGATTTGCGCGTTGGCGCCCGCGCGGTTTTCCACCACCACGGTCTGCCCTAGCGCCGCACCCATGTCTTGCCCGGTGATGCGCGCAATCACATCGGTGGGTCCGCCCGCGGCAAAGCCCACCACAAAACGAATCGGGCGTGAGGGGTAGTTCGTAACGGTCTGCGCATCGACTTGCGCACTCATCAACACAACAGCAATGGCTGCAACACGGCAACAGAGATTCATATGTAAGTATTTGATTTTAAACAATATTTTATTGATCGACGTTTTCGCTAAAATCAGACGCCATCACCTGACAGCGCTTGATCAAACGAGGTTCGTGCGGCGCGTAATCTGCCACCGCGTTGTGAATGGTGCCGATGTCTTCCCACAACATGAGATCGCCTTCCTGCCACTGATGCGCGTAACGATATGCGGGTTGCGTTTGATGCTCGAACAAAAACGCGAGCAGGTCATCACTTTCTTTTTGCGGCAGTTCATTGATGCGCATCGCGTAGCCGGGGTTAGCGTACAACACACGGCGGCCGGTTAACGGATGCGTGAGAAATATCGGATGCGATACCGGCGGCTTGGCTCTGCGCTGCGCGTCGGTGAGCGGCGCGCGCTGGCTGCCTTTTTCGCGGCGCATCATGTCCCAGAATTTATTGAAATCGTGCAGCACGGTTTTGCCGTCAAGCTTGTGCTTGAGTTCATCCGGCAGCCCGTCGTACGCGGCATGCATATTGCAAAACTCGGTGTTGCCTAGCGTCTTGCCGTTGCGCTGCGGAATCTTGATGCCGTACAGCACATTGGCGAAGGCAATGGTTTTGCTGTACGACATATCGGTGTGCCAGCTTTGACCGGCGTCGGACAAGCCGATGGGTTTGCCGTTTTCAACCATGTTCGACAGGATCATGATCTGCGGCAGCCCCGGTTCCTGATACGAATTCGCTACGTTGATTTCGAGTTTGCCAAAGCGCGCGCTGAAATCAACCAACTGTTGCGCGGTGAGTTGCTGTTGAGGAAAGCGCAACACGCCGTGCTCACCGAGCGCGCGCTTCACGCCTTGAAAATCGCCATCGGACAGGGGTTGTGCAAGATCAAGCCCCGCTACCGTGGCACCGAGTATTTTGCCGCTGGGTATGACTTCAAGCATTTGAAAATTCCATGTTCAGCGCGCTATTCTGCTTGCAGCCCGGCCGCACGGATTACTTTACCGATACGCTCCACGTCGTTATTAAACGCCTGGCGGAATTCTTGCGGCGTGTTGGCGATGACTTCACCGCCCTGCGAAATAAAGGTTTGACTGACATCGGGTTGCTTGAGTATACCTGTGATTTCACGATGCAGCCTGGTCACGATGGGCAGCGGTGTTTTCGCCGGCAGCAACACGCCGTACCAAATGCTGGCCTCGTAACCCGGCACGCCCGATTCGGCCAGCGTGGGCCACTCCGGCGCGGCCTTAAGTCGCTGCACACTGGTGACACCCAACACGCGCAGGCGCCCACCCTTGATATGCGGCTGCCCGGAGAACAAATTGGTAAAACTCATTTGCACTTCGTTACCGAGCAAGGCCGTCAGCGCCGGCGCCACACCTTTGTAGATCACATGCGTCACCTTGATTTTCGCCATCAGGTTGAGCATTTCACCCGCGATGTGCGGCGGGCCGCCGTTGCCGGACGAGCCGTAATTCATTTTGCCCGGATTGTTGCGCGCGTATTGAATGAATTCCTGCATGGTGTTGGCTGGCATCGAGGGATGTACGACCAGCACCAAGGGCGACAATGTGGCCTGCGTCACAAATTCAAAATCCGTACGTACATCGAACGGCAATTTTTTATACATGCCGGGATAGCCCGCGTGATTGCTGGTGCAAATCAGCACGGTGTAGCCGTCCGCTGCGGCGCGCGCCGTCAGTTCGGTGGCGACAATGCCGCTGGCAGCGGGGCGATTGTCCACCACCACCGTCTGCCATACGCGCTCCATCAACCGTGGCGTGATAATCCGCGCCATCAAATCCGCACCCCCACCCGGCGCAAAGGGCACGAGTATGCGTATCGGCTTGGCAGGATAGGCGGGAACGCTGCTTTGTGCATGCGCCGCGGGCGAGCCGATACACAACAGCAGGCACGACGCGGTCAGTATCGTCGTGTGGGTTCCGCAACGCATGGGGAGTGTTTCCTAATAAAAATGAGCCGCTGCTGGTATTGTGCCAAAATAATGCGTGCGTGAGCGTACGCCGAGCGCGCCCGAACCGGAGGATTGAATTGTTTCACGCGTTTCGCACGGTCACTTGGTTGACGTTACTGACCAGCACGGCGGTCGCTCTTGCCCAATCCAGCGGCTACCCCAATCGCGTGATACGTATGGTGGTGCCGTCGTCAGCCGGCGGCGGATCGGACATCGCCGCGCGCATCGTGGCGCCGCGCCTGGCCGAACGGCTAGGCCAGCAGATTGTGATCGAGAATCGCCCCGGCGCAGGCACCGTGATCGGCACCGACGTGGTGGCCAAGGCCGCGCCCGACGGCTACACCGTGCTGATGGCGATTTCCACACTTGCCACCAATCCGGTGATGGTGCGCAAGATGCCCTATGACACGCTGCGTGATTTTGCCGCGGTCAGCCAAGTAGCCGCGCTGCCGAATATTCTGATTGTGCATCCATCGATGCCGGTGAAAACCACCCCGGCACTCATCGCTTTTGTACGCGCACGGCAAGGGCAAATCAATTACGGCTCTTCCGGCACCGGCACCAATCCGCATCTGGCGATGGAACTGTTTCGCAGCCTGCTCAAACTGGAGATGACGCACATCCCCTACAAAGGCTCGGCCCCCGCGATCATCGATATCGTGGCTGGGCATTTTCCGCTGATGATGACCACCATCATCACCGGCGTGCCGCATGTGCGCAGCGGCCGCGTGCGTGCACTGGGGGTCACCGGCGCGCAGCGCAGCAGCGCCGTACCCGAGGTGCCGACCATCGCAGAAACCAGTCTGCCCGGGTACGAGGCGGTGCAATGGTACGGCGTGGTGGTGCCCGCCAAAACGCCGGCGGACATCATCACGCGCTTGAATGCGGATTTAGTGCACGTGTTGAAACTGCCGGACGTCAAAGCGAAATTCACCGGCGACGGCGCCGATCCGGTGGGCAGCACACCGGATGAATTCGGCCGCTTTATTCGCGCGGAGCTTGCAAAATGGAGCAAAGTGGCGCGCGACGCCGGTCTCAAGCCGGAATAAAACAAAACGCGCAGCGTCAGTACAACGGGAGGCGTTCTCATGAAGCGATGGATGTTCGTTGCAACCCTGGTGCTGCTCGCGGGCGCCGCAAGCGCGCAGCAAGGTTATCCCAATCGCCCGCTGCGCATGGTGATTCCGTGGCCGCCAGGCCAGGCCACCGATCTCGTCGGCCGGGTCATCGCGATCAAGCTTACAGAGATACTCGGTTACCAGGTGATTGCCGATAACCGTCCCGGCGCGGGCGGCATGATCGGCACCGACATTGTCGCCAAGGCCGCGCCCGATGGCTACACGCTGCTGGCCGCGTCCAGCGGGCCGGTCACCATCGCCCCACTGCTGACCAAGACGCCTTATGTGTCAGAACGCGATCTGGCGCCGGTTGCCAACGCCGGCTTCTCGCCTTATTTGCTGGTAACCAACCCGGCGTTTCCCGCCAGCGGCGTGCGCGACTTTATTGCGCTGGTGAAAGCCCATCCCGGCAAATATAACTTCGCTTCATCCGGCACCGGCGCTACCGCGCATCTAATCAGCGAATATTTCAACAGCGTGGCCGGCATCAAGGCCACCCACGTGCCGTACAAAGGCAGCGTGCCCGCACTCACCGATGTGATCAGCGGACAAATCAACTACATGATCGAAACCGTCGCCGCGACCATGCCCCACGTGCGCAGCGGCCGCCTCAAAGCCTATGGCGTTTCGCTCGCCCAAGGCAGCGTACTGACGCCGGGCATTCCACCGTTGACGACGGCCGCCGATCTACCCGGTTTCGATGCGGCAGCATGGATCGGTGTGATGGTATCCGCCGGCACACCCAAACCCTTGGTCGACAAGCTGGCTGCTGCGGTAGACAAAGCGCTGCAATCGCAGGACGTGCGCGACAAAATCATGAGCGTGGGCGTCGAAGTGGATTACCGCCGCGTGGATGAAATGGGGCGTTACCTCAAAGACCAGAGTGCGCGCTTCGCCGACATTATCAAGAAGGGCAATATCAGAATCGAATAGTCGCGCCATGGCATCAACGTCTTACGCAAACATGCGTTATATTGTGCACACAAATAAAACTGGAGGAGATGGGATGAAATACCTACTGGCCTGCGTAGCCGCAGGGCTGCTGTCGGGCACGGCTTACGCACAAGAGAAATACCCGAATCGACCCTTGCGTATGGTGGTGCCATGGCCGCCGGGGCAGGCCACCGATCTGGTGGGCCGCGTCATCGGGCAAAAGCTCACGGAAATTCTGGGCTATCAGGTGGTGTCAGATAATCGTGCCGGCGCCGGCGGCATGATAGGCACCGACATCGTTGCCAAAGCCGCGCCCGATGGTTATACGGTGCTGGCGGCGTCCAGCGGGCCGGTGACCGTGGCGCCGCTGCTGCAAAAGACACCGTATGTCACCGAGCGCGATCTGCAAGCGGTGGCGATTGCGGGCTTCGCGCCTTACATCCTCTCGGCGGCGCCATCGTTCCCCGCCAGGGATATCAAGGAATTTATCGCCTTGGTAAAAAGCAATCCCGGGAAATACAACTATGGCTCCTCGGGCACCGGCGCGTCGGCGCATCTGGCGGTGGAATATTTCAACAGCGTCGCCGGCATCAAGGCCACGCACGTGCCGTACAAAGGCAGCATCCCCGCGCTCACCGATGTGATCAGCGGACAGCTCACCTACATCACCGAAACGGTATCCGCCACCATGCCTTTTGTGCGCTCCGGCAAACTCAAGGCCTATGGCATCTCAACCCTGAAGCGCAGCCCGCAAGCCCCCAACGTACCCACCTACGCCGAAGCCGCGGACATGCCCGGCTTTGAATTCGCGGCGTGGATCGGCATCATGGTCTCCGCGGGTACGCCCAAACCGCTGGTGGATAAACTCGCCGCCGCCGTGGACAAAGTACTGCAAGCGCCGGATGCGCGCGACAAGCTGGCGAGCGTGGGGCTGGATGTGAACTACCACCGTGCGGATGAGATGACGGCTTATTTGAAAAAGCAGAGTGGGCAGGTTCGGGAGATTATCAAGAACGCCAATATTAAGATTGAGTGAGGCGTTCGCTATTGTGAAAAACGGCGCAGATAGCTGCGCCGTTTTTTATTGACGTGTATGGATAGCGCGCGTGAAATCAGGAATACGGTGACTCGGATTTCATTTCAGCGCATCCGGGCCACGATTCACCGAAATAACGTAACTATTTGATTTTAAACAATTTTTATGCGCTGACCTTCGCGCTACTCTGAGTCTCCTGTTTCGACTCCCCCGGCACCGTAGCCCGCGTGAGTTGAGCAATGGTCTTAAGCTCGCCACAGCGGTCCGCCGTCGCATACAGCTTCTTGGCGCCCGCGCTGCCCAGCACCAGTCCTGCGCAATCCAGAAACTTTTCTTCACGATCCGCCGCGGTCATGGGCCATGCGGGCGAGCCAGGCACACGATCGATGTTGAGCTTGAACGTGCCGCGCGTGGTTTCAATTTCAATGTCGTTGTAGCCGGTGGTGCCGGAGAACGTTTTTTCACTGGGGATGCGGAAGCGCTCGACTTTAGGCATCAGCGCGCGGATGGCCGGACGCCGCACCATCGCGTCGGTGAAGGTTTCCATGGTGAGCTTGCCGTCGAGCAGCACCGCGGCAGCGTTGTATTCCATGCTGAATTTGCCTTCGAGGCCGGTGTGCGGATCAAAGTGAATCAGCGGCGTATCGGCGCCCGGCAGGAAGCCGATGCGCACTTTGGTTACTTCGTCCGCCTTGATATTGTGCTGCTTGATCATTTCAAACATGCCGCCCACCGGCCGATGGTTACAGTAGCAACAGGGCCAGCGCTTCACATAAATGCCGGGGGTAAACATCTCCCACGGATTGCCCAGATGCGGCAACGTGGTTGCCAGCGGCACGGCATCGGCGCCGGCATAGGTGTCGAAGACATTGTTTTTTTCGTCGAAGATATGCGTGTCAGCGGTAAAGCCGTTTTTCGCCAGCCACGCCGCCATCACACCGCTGCGCGCGGCGTGGCCGGCGTGAAACGGTTTGGTCATAGTGCCGAAGTTGCGGATGAGGCCTGAGGTTTCCGACGCCGCAATGCCCCACGCGGTTTGCAGTTGTTCGACGGTTAAGCCCCACAGCCGCGCGGCCACCGCTGTCGCGGCAAACACACCCACGGTGGCGGTGCTGTGCCAG
>JAYUAH010000402.1:0-1757 GCA_043741415.1 Betaproteobacteria bacterium | reverse complement strand
GCGCCATGGTGCGTTGGACGGATTTTAGCGACACCTGGGTGGCCGCGCAGACTACGCATCCGTCGGACGATGTGGGTGCGATACTCGCGGTGGCGGACTACGTGAGTCGCGTGCGCGTGAGCGAAAGCAAACCGCCGCTGACCGTGCGCACGGTGCTCGAAGCGATGATCAAGGCGCACGAAATTCAAGGTGTGCTCGGGCTGGGGCAAGGTCTCAATCCGCATGGCATTGACCATGTGTTGCTGGTGAAAATCGCGTGTGCGGCGGTGGCCGCGCAACTGCTCGGCGGCACGCGCGAGCACATCATGGCGGCGACCTCACTCGCGTTTTTCGATGCACCTTTGTGCGTGCATCGCTTCGGCTCTAACACCGGGCCGCGCAAAAGTTGGGCTGCCGCGGAGGCCGCCAGTCACGCGGTGCGCCTCGCACTGATGGCGGTGAACGGCGAGCCGGGTTATCCACAGGTGCTGAGTCATCCGCAGTGGGGCTTTAACAAAACGCGCCTCGGTGGCAACGCATTCAAGCGCGCCGGCGAGTTCGGCACGATGGTGATGGAAAACGTGGTGTTCAAAATCATGGGGCCGGTGGTGATCCACGCGCAGTCGGCGATCGAGTGTGCGTTGGCGCTGTCGCTGTCGTCACGGGCGCGCGTGCGTGAGCGGCTGGAGGATATCGCCGAGATACGCTTGTACACGCATCAGCGTACCCTTGAAACCATCGATAAAACAGGCCCGCTGCGCAATCCCGCCGACCGCGATCACTGTCTGCAATACGCCATCGCGGTGGCCCTGCTGCGCGGGCAACTCACGGCAGCGGACTACGAAGACGAATCGGCCGCCGATCCGCGCATCGACCGCCTGCGTGCGTTGATGACGGTGACCGAAGACCCCGCGTACACCGCACGCTATTTCGATAGCGCGCTGCGCGCGAACCCGAATGGCATAGAGATTCATTTCAAGGACCGCAGCACCACCGGGTTGATGGAGCGTGACAATCCGGTCGGCCACCCGTCGCGGCGCGCGGAGGGCATTCCTTTGCTCATCAACAAGTTTTCGGAGCGCCTGATACGGCGTTACCCGACGCGGCGCCTGAATCGCATCCGTGCCTTGTGCGTGAACCACGAGCGGTTTCTGGCTACGGCGGTGCCGGAATTTATGGATTTATTGGCGGCAACTTAATCTACTAAATCATCAACAACGGACACAGACACACCATGGAAAAAACCAACGGTTGGGGACTTATCGGCACCGGCAGAATCGCGGCAGATCGCGTGCTGCCCGGTATTAATTCATTCGCGGGCAACAAGCTCATCGGCGTGGTGAGCCGCACGCAGGCGCGCGCGGATGACTTTGCGAAGCGTTTCAAGGCGCAGCACGCTTACACCAGCTACGACGACTTGCTGCACAATCCCGAAGTCACCGTGGTGGCGATCCACACGCCGAATGCACAGCATGCCGAACAAGCGATAGCCGCGGCGCGCGCCGGCAAGCATGTATTTTGCGACAAGCCCATGGCCACCAGCGTGGCCGATGCCGAACGCATCGTGCGCGAGTGCGAAAAAGCCGGGGTCACGCTGGGCGTGAATTTTCACAATCGGCATATGCCGTGTTTTACCGAAACCCGGCGCATTGTGCAAAGCGGCGAAATCGGCGACGTGCTGATGGTGCAACTCGAAGCGAGTGCGGGCGTGGGTGCGGCCAGCGTGGCGGCGACCTGGCGTCAGGATCCATCGCTGGCGGGGCTGGGCACGTCGATGA
>JAYUAH010000401.1:0-4380 GCA_043741415.1 Betaproteobacteria bacterium | reverse complement strand
CGTTGTAGTGCGTTGTCGCGCGTTGTAGTGCGTTAGTCGATCTCGTATAAACCCACCGCGCCACCGGCGTCGATCCACGCATCCAGGCCGCCGTGCAGCGGGCGGATCTTGCGATAACCCTTGTCCATCAACAGGCGGGCGACACGCGCCGCGCTCGCTTCGTTGGGTCAACTGCAGTAGACCACGATATCGTGGTTATGCATTTCGGCTGCCAGCGCTTTTTCCGCCTCGGCGATGTTCACCGCAATCGCGCCCGGTATGTGACGCGGATCCAGTTTGCGCGCGGTTGCGGAACGTACATCAAGCACCACCAGCGGCGCACCGGAATCGATCATCTTGCGCAACTCGTCCACGTTAACCCGTACCGAGCGCAGGTAGCGAATCAGCAAGTGCGGCTGAATCAGTTTCACGCCGACATAAAGCGCAACCATCACGCCCATCACCAGCAGCCCGCGCACGCCCATGCGCTCCACCCAGGCAAGTGCCTGCTCCACTTGCGCACTGAGCAGCATGCCGGCGACCACCGGCACAATCGCCCACAGCAGCGCACCCGCTGCGCTGAACGCGAGAAAGCGCCACCACGAGAGCCCCATCGCACCCGCCAGCGGCGGTGCCACCGTGGCAAAGCCGGGGATGTATTTCGCCACCAGCAACGACGGCGCGCCCCAGCGCTCGAAGATGGTTTCGGTTTGCTTCACGCAGCTATCGGGCTCGATGGCAATGCGGCACAGCGTGCGCAACACGCGGTAACCATAGTGCCGCCCAGCGAAATACCAGGGCGTATCGCCCAGCAGCGATGCGGCGAGCGTCACGCCCAATATCGATGCCAGCCCCATTTGCCCCGACGCAGCAAAAGCCCCGGCAATCACCAGCATCGGCATCGCCGGCAACGGCAACCCCAGTTGCGCCAGCAGCACGTTGCCGAATACCAGCAACAAACCATGCTGCGCCAGCAAGCTTTGCATCTCGTGCATCAAATGTCTCCGTCATGAGCGTTGCCCGCCCACGGCGAGTAGCCGACAGCAACACGGGCGCTAAACCACCGCTAGTTTACGCCGTAACCAACGCGCGCTCACCCGCGAATTGCAAAGCCACCAACGCCACGCGTTTGCCCAGATGCTCGGCCGTGTTTAAATCACTGGCGGGAATCGCGTCAGCACCTTGATCATTGTTCGATTGCGTCAACGCACCACCGAAGCCGCCCAAGCGATTCAGATCGTTGATGCTGCCCTTGCTGGTGTTGTTGCCCGGCATCAGTCCCAAGCCAGTCCAGATCATGCCGTGCTGCATGGCGAACGTGAACAACTGGGTCATGGTATTGAATTTATCGCCGTTCTGGCTGCCCGAATGGGTGAAGCCCGCGGCGATCTTGTCTTTCCACCCTTGGGTAAACCAAACTTTGGCGCTGGCATCCATGAACGCCTTGAACGGCGCCGCAGCACTGCCCATGTAAGTCGGCGCGCCAAAGATTATGGCGTCGGCCTCGCTCAGATTATCCCAATGCTTGTCGATGTCGGCAACTGAAATCAGCTTCGCTGCAACGCCATCGACACTGGCCGCACCGCGCACCACCGCCTGCGCCACCGCTGCCGTATGACCGAAACCACTGTGATATACCACCGCTACTTTGCTCATGATGTTCCTTTCGTTGATTCAAAATTGAAATGGTTATGCCAAGTCAAACAACAACACTTCCGCGTGCTTGGCCGCGCTAAAAAAGATACTGCTTTCATGGCTGATGCGCGCGCCGTCGCCACCGCTCAGCGATTGACCATTGACGGTTACCGTACCGCGCGCCACATGCACATACGCGTTACGACCGTCTGCCAGCGCGTGCGTTGCCGTGTCAGTGCCATCGAGCAACGCGGCATACACCCGCGCATCCTGATGAATGGTGACGGAACCCTCGCGCCTATCGGGCGACGCAATCAGGCGCAGCCGCCCACGCTTTTGCTCATCGGTAAAATGTTTCTCTTCGTAACCGGGCTCGATACCCGTGACATTGGGCTCAATCCAGATTTGCAGCAGATGCACCGGCTCGGTCTGCGACGCATTGAATTCGCTGTGCCGCACGCCCTGCCCGGCGCTCATACGCTGCACATTGCCCGGACGAATCGTCGACCCGTTACCCATGCTATCTTTGTGCGCCAGCGCGCCATCAAGTACATAGGTGATGATTTCCATGTCACGATGGCCGTGCGTGCCGAAGCCCTGCCCCGGCTGCACACGGTCGTCGTTGATCACGCGCAGGTCGCTAAAGCCCATGTGCTCCGGGTCGTGATAACTGGCAAACGAAAACGTATGCCACGTATCGAGCCAGCCGTGATTGGCATGGCCGCGGTCTTCGCTTTTACGCAGGGTTAACATGCTTGCTCCTTTTTCCGGGTGAATGCTGCTTAACATGAGACGCATGATAAGGATCGTGACTGGTGCCGGATAGCGGAATAAACTGATACAGTCGATCAAATTTACTGAAATAAAATATTGTTTAAAAACAAATACTTACATATTTAATACCTTTACACATGAAACTTTCTATCGACGCCTTGTTGGCCCTCGACGCGATCGACCGCCAAGGCAGTTTCGCGGCCGCGGCGCATGAGTTGCATCGCGTGCCGTCCGCACTCACCTACACCGTGCAAAAGCTGGAAGACGATCTCGACGTGCTGTTGTTCGACCGCCGCGGCCATCGCGCGGTGCTCACCGCCGCCGGGCGCGAACTGCTCAGCGAAGGCCGCCACATCCTGCGCGCGGCAGGCGAACTCGAAGCGCATGTGAAGCGCGTCGCCACCGGCTGGGAAGCCGAGCTACGCGTCGCCTATGATGATGTCATCCCGGCGCGCGCCATCCTTGATCTCGCGCAAGTGTTTCATCAGCAGCAGTGCGGCACGCGGCTGCGCATTGCGGCTGAAGTCTTCGGCGGTAGTTGGGATGCACTCGCCGCAGGCCGCGCCGATATTGTCATCGGCGCCTCTGGTGACGGCCCCGCGGGCGGTGGCTACAGCACGCGCTTGCTGGGCGAGGTGGCATGGGTGTTTGCCGTCGCGCCCGGTCACCCGCTGGCTAAAGCACGTGCACCCTTGACCGACGACGACATTCTCGTGCATCGCGCGATTGTGGTTGCCGACAGCTCGCGCAATCTACCGCCGCGCACCGCGGGTCTACTCACCGGGCAGGAAACGTTGACCGTGCACAATCTTGCCGCCAAGCTACTGGCGCAGCAGATGGGCATGGGCGTTGGTCATCTATCGCGCGTCGTCGCTGAGCGCGAAGCCGCCGCCGGCACGCTGGTGATTAAACAAACCGTCGAAGGCCGGTTAAACTCGCCGCTTCATCTGGCGTGGCAACGCAGCCACAAAGGCAAAGCACTCGCGTGGTGGGTTAAGCAGGTTAGCGAAAAAGGCTGGCTCGACCGCGCGCTGGGCGTGCGCACCAGTTGAACGCCACCTGAGCACCCACTGAACGCCTGCACAGCATTGACGGCCGTGCACCAGCGCTCACGAGGGCAACCCCGATAGCTTGAAACACAGCCAGTCGAAATCGTGCCCGCTCTCCACAACGCCGCCCGGCTCGAGAATGACGGTTGTTGTGTCAGCCCCGTACGTGGCCTCGAGCGGCTCGCGCCCGCTGAACAGATCGCGGCGCGCCATGATATACACGCTGCCATCGGTCGCGGGCTGCTCGCTGAGCAATAGCGCGCCCTGCCGCTTGCCCCCGCGCGCGACGCCGGACAAGGTACGCAAAAAAACAGGAAGCGGCGCTTTGGCTATCACCTGAACGCCGACATGGCGCTGGTGGTTCGCTGCTGCATTCACGCGCCGAATCATGCCCAACTGCCACGATGCATCGGCCTGCGAGCGCATTGCGATCACTGCGCCGGCGCGCAACGACTCACCCTGGCCCGCCGGCACGATCATACCGTAGCCGCCGGCGCTGACGTCGTCCACCGCCCACGATGCATGGGCAAGCACACTTTGAAAATCGAGCCCGTCGGCACTGCCAGGCTCTACCACGCCCAACACGTTCAACACGTTCAACACGTTCAACACGCGGCGATAGCCTTGCACCACGTTCAACGCCATCGCGGTTTTGCGCCGCGCCGCTGCACGCGCGGGCATTTCCCGCGCCCAATGCAGCATGAAATGCTTAAGCACGCGCTCCACCACGCTCGCTTCCGCGGCGTAGCCCAAGTCCACCCCGGCGGGCAGATGACCGCTGCCGCTCACCATGGCGTGCATCACGGTTACCGCTCGCAGTGCATCGCTCACATTCAAATAACGGGTGGTCGCGCTGGCAGGCGATGATCGTACCAAGCGCAACGGCGGATGCGACGCCTGCACATCAAAAAAATAATCGTCGCCCTCGTTGTGCTCGGCACGC
>JAYUAH010000400.1:0-4380 GCA_043741415.1 Betaproteobacteria bacterium | reverse complement strand
CAACGATCACCGGCTTTGCCCATTTTTCATTGAGACGTTGCGCGAGATAACGTGACAACAAATCGCCGCTGGTGCCGGCGGAACCGGTGACGATGCGTGCCGGTTTGGATGGATAAGCCGGTACTGAGCCTGTTGAAGCGGGCTGTGCTATCGCCACCAGGGGAAATATTAAAATATTCAATAAAATCAAATAGTTATGAATTTCATTCGCTACCAGTGATGCAGTATTGGTTGTGTATTTGCTCAGCCTACGCGCACAAACTTGTCGACGCTGTGATCCACCGTCAGGCCCGCATAAATATCACCGCGTGAATTGACACCCACGCCGTGTATGTGGCGGGTTTCCAGGCGCGTCAGCACATTGCCTTTGCCGTCACGCACGCAGACATACGCCGGCTTGTCGTCGTACTCCTGTTCGGCGATGTAGTAGTTGCCGTCCTTGCCCAACGCAATATCGTTGGCGCCGCCCATGCCGGTCCAGATGCCGAGCACATCGAAGTCCGGCGAGAGTATCAGTATGCGCCGGTTGCCGCGGTCGGCAACGACGAGATTGCCGTCCGGCGCGATCACGATACTGTGCGGCAGATGTAGCTGTCCTTCGCCCTTGCCGGGTGTGCCCCAGGATTTGATCAATTGGCCATCGCCGGTGAAACGATGCACGCGGCAGTTGCGGTAGCCGTCGGTCACATAAATGTCGCCGTTCGGGTGCGGCATCATCTCGGTAGGATGATTGAACGGGCCGCCGGGGCGCTCCGCCAGCCACGGCGACTTGACGTTGCCGGTATCCGAATGCACGCCACGCTTTCCGAGCACCAGCAACGGCCGGCCATCGAGCGTAAACGATACCGCAACCGAATCAGGCCGGTCCGTGGTGTAGGCGATGTCGTTGACGATCTTAAATCCGTGCGCTTCTTTCACTGCACCGGTGCCCCAATTACCCAGGTACTTGCCATCACGGTCGAAC
Organism: Betaproteobacteria bacterium; assembly: GCA_043741415.1. Taxonomy (GTDB): domain Bacteria; phylum Pseudomonadota; class Gammaproteobacteria; order Burkholderiales; family SG8-41; genus UBA5216. The sequence continues at coordinate 3,416 of JAYUAH010000400.1, read as the reverse complement.
ACCACCACCGGCGGATCCTTGCGCTGAAATACATAAACGCGATCCTGCGAATCGGTGACGACGCGGCTCACCACACCCATCGCTTGCCCAATGGGCATTTGGGGCCAATCGCGGATCAGTTCGTATTTATAATTGCCGGTGCCGACTTGTGCCATAGCAGTTTTCCTCGGCAATGCCGATCGTGTGTCATTATGCTCTCCACGCGTAATATTACGCCCAACCGCGCGATAAATGGCGCGTGATCCGTGCGATCAGCAAGCGTTGACGATTAGCGCATCCGCGCCCGCCGAGTTTCAGCAATTTTTGCTAGATGAAGTCGACCGCTGGGCGCGTGTTGTGCGCGAAGCCAAAATCAAGGCGGAGGAGTAAATCTAAGAGTCCCCAACAAAAATGGATGTACCCGCAGTTCATGGGTCGATACTTCGAAAAGCTGAGCATCAACACGAACGGTTCACACAGTGGCCGCTCGCCCTGCGCTTGTCGAAGGGCATCGCGCCATCGTGCTAGGCGCTCAAAACTCACCCCTGATAACGCACGCTGCCGGCATCGCGCAACCACAAACGCAACAGCAGTCGTTTGTTCAACGGATCGGCGAAATCCTCAAACTGCGTGCGACGGTGGCCGAGTTCGCGGTTATTCACAAACTGCATTTGCCCGCGCTCCATCACGAAGTCGAAGGTCAACGACGGGTCCGCGAAAATTTTCCGCAGTGTCGCGATTGACTCAACCGCCGCGGCGTCCAGCGGCTCTTGCTGCATGGTATAGCCGCCCTGAATCTGAAACAGGCCGAGCCGCGCCCGCAGCCGCCCGTCGTAGGAAAACATCGGCGCCGACATCACCTCGGGTTCGTCCGGCGCATTCTCCTTTTGGCGGTCGTACCAGAACGGTTGATACAGCCGCGCAATCACCTGCCGGTGCGCGCGCAGCAGCGCGTTGTTCACCGTATAGAAACTGATCACGTGACTGATGCCGCCCGATAGCGCCGGGCGCACGCACAACAGCGCCACGTATTCGGGCGGCGTGGTGTTGTACGAATTATCGTTGTGAAAATACTGATCCATATTCGTTTGGTCGGGACGCACACCCGATCCGGCGGTCGCTTTGCGCCCAGTGTCGTGCACCGGGTAAATCATTGTCCCCGCGAGTTTCTGGTGCACCGGGCGCGCCAGCATCGACGACAGTATCCAGTAGAGTACTTGTGTTTCGTCGCTACTGATGTCGTCCAGCGGTAGCCGGTCAATCACCGCGAAGCGCACGCCGTCATCCAGCGCCACTTGCACGCGCCGCATAAAGGCGCGGCACGCCGGCAGCGCATGGCGGCTGGCGTCGATCTGCTCGACGGGATTCAAGCGCCCGTTCAGTTGCGGCAAGACTGCCAGCAGTTCCGCAAGACATTCCGCCGGCAGCTTGAAAAACCAGTCATCGCGCTGGATATCCGCGCGCACCCAGGCTTGCTTGCCGGCGACGATTTGATCAAGCATGCGCTGCGCAGACTGTATCATTTCAACCCCATGCCATTTGTCGATGCGGATTGGTTGGAAGCGCTATTTTAGGACGAGTCAGTGGCTGACGATCACCAAGAATTTGGGTTGTCCCGCGAATCGCAACGCACCCCGGAATGACGAATTTGGAATATTACCCTCGCCGGCTCGGGATACATCGGAGTGCGCTATCAAATTATTGAACTTTACCTATCTGCGTGACAGCTTTTCCCTCATCCCAACCCTTCTCCCGCGGGGAGAAGGGCTTGCAGTGCTTCCCTCTCCTGTGGGAGAGGGATCGAGGGTGAGGAAGAGAAGCACCGCTGATTCATTTGTCACGACGTTAGGTAACTCTCAATAGTCGACTGGCGCGGCTGATCCTCGGCGGTAAGTGGCTGCGCAGTGTCCTTTCTCGAACCGAGCGCATGGGCATATACCCAAGTATATTCCGCGCCGAGCAGAAATATCTGTGCCGAGTAATACACCCAGAGCAGCAAAACAACCAGTGATCCGGCTGCACCGAAGACGGAGGCGACACTGCTCTTGCCGATGTATAAGCCGATCAGCAGCTTGCCTATCGTAAACAGCAGCGACGTGAATGCCGCGCCGATCCACACGTCGCGCCACGCGACCTTCACCCGCGGCATGAATTTATAGATCAGCGCGAACAAAACGGTAATCAACGTAAAGCTGACAAAGAAATTGACGAGATGCGCAGCGATTTCCCACCGTGAAAACATCGGCCCCCACCACGTGCCGAGCGCCGACAACCCTGCTGAGACGACCAGCGAGACCATTAACAGAAAAGAGATCCCGAGTATCATGCCGAACGACAGCAGCCGCGTATGTAACAACTTGAAGATGCCAGTCGTTTTAACTTTGACGGGCGCGCGCCAGATTCGGTCCAGCGCGTCTTGCAACTCGCCAAATACCGAGGTCGCGCCAATCAACAACAAGACAATGCCGATAATAGTTGCCGACATGCTTTTTTCCGGCGAACTCGCGCTCTTGATCAGCGCTTCGATCATGGTTGCGCCTTCCTTGCCCATCAGCCCCTCAAGCTGCGCCAGGATTTCGCCGCGGGCGGCTTCCGCGCCGAAAACCCAGCCGGTCACCGCGATGATAATCAGCAGCAGCGGCGCAATCGAAAACATCGTGTAATAGGCAACGGCAGCACCCATGCTCGGCGCATAGTCGTCGATCCAGGCATCGATGGTTTGGCTGATGAGGCTCCATTCTTGCTTGAGATGCACATTGCCTCCACGCCATTGTGAAATTCAGGTGAACCGCAGCGATGCGTGTTCACCACATTGACCGCCATCGCCGGCAATCGCCGGCAATCACTATCCGCGCTGGGTCTCGAACATGCGCTAGCGCTTGCCGAGAGGCGTCCGCGGCGCGATGTCGCTGGCTTTAACGCCGACTTGCGCTTTCGCCTGCGCGATGAGTGCGTTGCAATTGTTTTCTTTCTCCGTACCGAATTCCAATAGCGGAATCAGCGCGCCGATACCGCCGGTTACGACGCCCAGTGCTACTGCAAGCCCGCCGCGCGCTATGACGTTGCCCATTTCCGGGCGCACGCTGGGCGTTTTGAAGGTGCCCGTAATATTGATCGGACCGCGCAACGACGCCAGGCTGAAGCCCTTGGATTCCGCCACCAGGCGCACATTCAGCGTCTCGCTGCTAAAGTTCACCGCGCCGGTGCCGTGCAGGTTTACCTTCGGCGTGTCGAGCACCATGGCCTGTATCTGAAAGTCGCCGTTGACGGCATTCAAGTTACTCACCATGCAGCGGATCGGCGTCTGCTTATCACCGCCAATAAGACGAGCCAGCGAATTCGCGATGTCAAGATTCGATAGCCTCAGCACCAATTCGCTCATGGTCCCGCCATCCATGATCACCGCGGCTTTGCCGTTCGCCGAGCCGAGCATCTGG
>JAYUAH010000399.1:0-1763 GCA_043741415.1 Betaproteobacteria bacterium | reverse complement strand
GGCGCGCGCGCTGGCAGCAGCGGGTGATGATGTCGCGCAGGGTTTGCAGCGCTACGAAGCCGCGCGCATCGAGCGCACCACCAAAGTGGTGCTCGGCTCAGCCGAAAACGGAAAAAGATTTCAAAGCCGCACGCTGGCCGATGCGTCAGCCGCCGAGGACTATGTCAACCGCGAATGGCAGCCGGAAAAAGTGCGCGCGCGCTATGACTGGTTGTTCACCTACGACGTCACCACCGTACCGGTGTAACTGCACGCCTGCCCCAGCGAATCGCGGCGCACCGTCACGCGCGCAAGCCCGGGCAGCTTGGTCGCCAGCCGTTGCCAAATCCAGATCGACAAATGCTCCAAGCTGGGTGATTTTAAGTATTTGATTTCATTCAATAATTTATGATCTAGTTGCTTACGCAGCGCGAGACAAATTTTTTCAACTTGCGCGAGATCAGCCACAAACCCATGCGGCGCACGCGGCGTGCCGCGCAGCGCCACTTGGCACTGAAACGAATGCCCATGCACGCCGCTGTATTGGTGGCCGCGCGGCGCGGTATTGAATTGATGCGCGGCGTCGAAGCCAAACGCGTAGGAAATTTCCACTTCGGGTGCGGCGGATTTTGTGCAGGCCGGTTGCTTTGTCAAGGGATGCCGATCAGTTTGTGAGTTTGCAGCGACAGGCGCCACTGCGGGTGTTGCTTGCAATACGCCACCGCGAGCCGCGTGTGATGCGCGCGGCGCGGGCTGTCCATGGGTTGCAGAAAAAAATGCTCGAACGCGAGCTTCTGATAGCGCTCAGGCTCGCCGTCTTGTTGCGGATAAACGAGTTTTAATTCGTCACCGCGCGTGAGTGTGAGCGGCGCGCGCGCCTTGGGGCTGACGCACACCCAGTCGATGCCCGGCGGCGGGTTCAAAGTGCCATTGGTTTCGATAGCGATGCGAAAGCCCTTCGCGTGCAGCGCTTTGATCAGTGGCGCGTCGAGTTGCAACAGCGGCTCGCCACCGGTGCACACCACAAAGCGCGCCGTCTTACTGCGGGTGGGCCATTGCGCCAGCACGGCTCTGGCCAGCGCAGCCGCCGTGTGAAATTTACCGCCACCTACACCATCGACACCCACAAACTGCGTATCGCAAAAGCGGCACACCGCACTGGCGCGATCCTTCTCGCGGCCCGACCACAGGTTGCAGCCGGCAAAGCGTAAAAACACCGCCGGCGTGCCGGCGTTCGCGCCTTCGCCTTGCAGCGTATAGAAGATTTCTTTGACGGAATACATGGTGATTTACGCGGGCGCCGGATGTCGGCGCCTCGCGATGTGGTGTGCGGTTATGGAGCGCGGCGGCGAGCCGTCTGCTTTTTTGCGGAGTTGCCCGTCGATTCGCGCGGCATGTTCGCCAGTCGTTCTGCTAGTTCAGAAAGTTCTTCGAGCGCCAAAAATCGTTCGCGAATAGTCATTGCTAGCGCGGCACGCAGTTGCACGCGGCGGCTACCTTCCCAGGTGGCGGTTTCCCAGCTTTGCCTAGCATTTTTGCTGGTCACTTTGCTGCTCCTTGGCGATGGCCTGCAGATGCTCGATATCATCCAAATCCTTGGGGCGATTGGCAAGCGTTTTCATCTGAATCAACGTTGGGATTGAAACGAAGCGTACCGTCAGACCCGGCGCGAGTTGCCCGCAAATTGCAGACTCGTATTCCCGATCAAAATCGAACGGCTCTGTCACAAACACGCCCACAGGCATTTGCCGGTGTTGTTCGCTGTGGAAGTTTAGCACTTGCAT
>JAYUAH010000398.1:0-10195 GCA_043741415.1 Betaproteobacteria bacterium | reverse complement strand
GACCCGCGCTGGTCGCAGCGGTTTGCGCGGCACTGTGCGTGACCGGTGGCGCAGCCCCCGCGATTGCGGTGACACCGAAAAACCAACGCAGCTTATTTTTCATCACCGCTCAACCGATTGATGTTGGCATGGTAATTTGGATGCGCCGATAAGGGAACACGACGGCGACGTGATCGCACAACAACATTTGCACTGCGCTCGTGCCGCATTTACACTCCAACAAAATTCAGGAGCCATCATGCTTAAGATCTGGGGACGCAATAATTCGATCAACGTGCAAAAAGTGCTGTGGGCCTGCGGCGAGCTTGGCCTGCCGTTTACGCGCATCGACGCCGGCATGGCCTTTGGCGTCAACAACACGCCGGAATACAAGGCGATGAATCCGAATGGACTGGTGCCGGCGATAGATCACGATGGTTTTATATTGTGGGAGTCACACGCCATTGTGCGTTATCTGGCTCGCCTGAGCGGCCCCGGCGTGCTGCTGCCCACTGACGCGCGAGTCGCGGCAGACGCCGACCGCTGGATGGATTGGTATGCCACCACGCTGTGGTTGAATTTACGGCCGGTGTTCTGGAACCTGGTGCGCACGCCGCCCGAAAAACGCGATATGCCGCTGGTCGCATCCAGCCTCAAGGCAATGACCGCTAATTTTGAAATCGTCGACGCGCAACTCGCGAAACAGGATTACCTGGCGGGTAATGCATTCAGCATGGGCGATATTCCAATGGGGGTTGCGGCGTTTCGTTGGTACAACATGGCCATCGAGCGGCCAACGCTCAAGCATCTGGATGCGTGGTACGCGCGCATTTATGCAAGACCCGCGTTCCAGCACCACGGTATGCTGCCGCTGACCTGAGCATTATCTATTAAAAAAATAACTCAATAAAAACAAATACTTACGTGAATTCCATCCACGCGCCGCGCGAATATCGTTACTTCAATTTGGTAATGGTGGCGTTCGTCACGGTGCTGATCTGCTCCAACCTGATCGGTCCGGCGAAAATCGCGCAACTTGATTTGCCACTGTGGGGCACGCTGACCTTTGGCGCGGGCGTGCTGTTTTTTCCGATCTCGTATGTGTTCGGCGACATCCTCACCGAAGTGTACGGCTACGCGCGTGCGCGCAAAGTCATCTGGAGCGGCTTTGCCGCGCTGGCGTTTGCCTCGATCATGGCGAGCCTGGTGGTCGCGCTGCCGCCCGCGCCATTTTGGAAAAATCAGGCGGCCTATGAAATTGCATTCGGCTCCACCTGGCGCATTGTGCTGGCGTCGATGATTGCTTATTTTTGCGGCGAATTCGTCAACTCGCTGGTGCTGGCGAAAATGAAAATCGTCACGCAAGGCAAGCATCTGTGGAGCCGCACCATCGGCTCCACCATCGTGGGTGAAGCGGTCGATTCGGCACTGTTTTACCCGCTGGCGTTTTACGGCACCGGCATTATTCCCAACGACAAACTGCCGCTGGTGATGCTCGCGCAATTCACCTTGAAAGTCGGCGTTGAGGTGCTGTTCACACCCGTGACTTACAAAATCGTAAATTGGCTCAAGCGCGCGGAAAACGAAGACTATTATGATCGGCAGACCGACTTCAATCCGTTCCGTCTCAAGGATTAAAAGTCGATTGCAAGTGAGGAAGTGGTCAGGGAGGTGAGATTCGAACTCACGACCTCTTGCTCCCAAAGCAAGCGCGCTACCGGACTACGCTACACCCTGACTGGCTACGATTTTAGCTGATTTGCGCCCGATTTTGCGCTCCGCATCGCAATTTGTTGGTCCCCAATTACGATAAACTCGGTGTTTTAAGCGGCGCTGTTCATGACTGAAAAGAAAAATTGGCGCACGCCCGCAGTGGTGGTGGCCTGCGGCGGACTTGCCATGACCATTGTGCTGGGCACGCGTCATGGCTTTGGGCTTTATCTGCAGCCGATGACACTCGACCTGGGCATCAGCCGCGAGACATTCTCGTTCGCCATCGCCTTGCAAAACCTCATTTACGGCTTTTCGCAGCCGCTGACCGGCATGATCGCCGACAAGTTCGGCGCCGCACGCGTGATGGCGTTCGGCACCATCGCCTATGCCATCGGCTTGGTATTGATGTCGCATTCGACCACCGGCACGGAGCTCAATTTAAGTGCAGGTCTTGTGATCGGCATGGCTCTGGGCTGCTGCGGCTTCAGCACGGTCTACGGCGTGATCGGGCGTGTGGTGCCGGCGGAAAAACGCAGCACCGCCATGGGCATCGTCGGCGCGGCGGGTTCGCTGGGGCAATTTCTGATGCTGCCGTACGGCCAGTTGCTGATTAATCACCTCGGTTGGCAGCAGGCGCTGTTAATACTCGCGCTCACCGTGCTGGTGTTGCTGCCGCTGTCGTCCGCTTTGGTCGAGGATAAAAAGGCACAAGCCGCGATGCTGTTCAAACAATCGATAGCGGCGGCGTTGCGCGAGGCGTTCGGCCATCGTGGCTTTGTGCTGATGTGCATTTCGTACACCGTGTGCGGGTTTCAGCTTTTGTTCATCTCGGTGCACTTTCCGGCCTACCTGATCGATCAGAAAATGTCGCCGGCCACCGGTATGATCGCGCTCGCGCTGATCGGTTTGTGCAACACCTTCGGCAGTTATACCTGGGGCTGGCTGGGCGGGCGTTACACCAAAAAATACCTGCTGGCGACACTGTATTTCACGCGCGCGATGGTGGTGACGGCTTTCATCCTGACACCGCTGTCGCCAATGACCGTTTATCTATTCTCGGCGGCCATCGGGTTTTTGTGGCTGGGCACGGCGCCGATTACCAGCGCGCTGATTGCGCAGATTTTTGGCGTGCGCTATTTGTCGACTTTGAGCGGCTGCGCGTTCATGTTCCATCAATTCGGCAGCTTCCTCGGCGTGTGGCTGGGCGGACGCATTTTCGATACCACGGGTTCCTACACGCTGATGTGGTGGATCACCATCGTCGCCGGGCTTACCGCTGCGCTACTCACGCTGCCGGTTGATGAGCGGCAGATTCCGCGCGGCGCGCCGACGCCCGCCTGACGCTTACCGCAGCGAGATGCGCGCGGCTTCCTCGCGCAGCCAGGCGCGAAACGCGGCCACTGCCGGACGCTCGTCCGCGTGCTCGTTGCACGCCATATAGTAGCCGTCGGGCAATTTCACCATGAGATCGAACGGCACCACCAGCTTGCCTGCGGCGATATCTTCGGCGGCCAGCACCGGCATGCTGGCGAGTATGCCAACCGCATCAATCGCCGCCTCGAACGCGAGCACGGCGTGGCTGAAATGCGGCCCCTTGTTGGACTCCACATCTGTCACGCCGGCGGCCTTGAGCCAGCGCGCCCAGAACGGCTCATTGTCGTAGAGTTCGCCGGTGTCGTCGTGCAGCAGCAGGTGATGGCGCAGATCGGCAGGTTCCTTCAGCGGATGGTCGCCGGTCAGCAGCTTCGGGCTGCAAATCGGCGTAATGCTCAAATCGATGAGGCGCTCCACTTTCATGCCGGGCACATTTCCGCGACCATACAGTATCGCCACATCCGAATCGGCGAGCCACGCCTCAACCGTGGCACGCTCGGCGACATCACCCTTGCCATCCACGCTGACTCGCCGCATGCGCGCGGAGATGCGCACGTCGATCTCCGGGTGCGCCGCAATAAAGCGGTGCAGCCGCGGCATCAGCCAGCGCGACGCAAACGACGGCGCGGCACTGACCGTCAGTGACCCGCCGTTTTGATGACTGCGCAAATGCGCAACCGCCTGCGCCAGGCAATCAAAGCCCTCGCCCAGCTTGGGTAAGGCAGCCTTGGCCACGTCGGTTAATTCCAACGCACGGTTGTAGCGGCGGAAGAGTTGCACGCCGAGATAGTCCTCCAGCGTACGGATTTGGTGGCTGACTGCGGCAGACGTGACGTTGAGCTCAATCGCAGCTTTCTTGACACTCAGATGCCGCGCAGCGGCCTCAAAAGCCTTGAGCGAATTCAGTGGTGGCAAGCGCGTTGGCATGACGTCCCCTAGTTAGTTTATCTAATGCGTTAATGCAAGAGATATAGGTTGATGCGATGCAACATTCCGCGCAGACTGAAGTCTATGAAATGAAAGTAAGCGATTGATGTAAAAAGTATATTTTCTTTAACACAACCGCAATAACTAACTACGTAACGAGGAACCCCACCATGGAAAAGACGTTTAGATTAACAGAAAGTTCAAATCTGTATAGAAAAATTGATGCATTAGGCCTGTCAGCCACGGCGCGCATGGAAGCGTTTGCCACACTAGCGACTGCAGAACGCGTGGCCAGCGCTTTGGTCTGGCTACTGAAGCATATGCGCGTCCAAGGCAACGACTTGAAGTCTGTGCCCCGCTTCAATCTCAAGCACCAATAGGGCTCCGGTCGCAGTGCATCCGCTCGCATGATTGGCACGCACCGACAGATACAATTAACATTAATTAATTAATATAAGTATTTGTTTTTATTTAATAATTTATTATATCTCTAAATTGAAAAGTGGCCGCTGCGCTTAGCCACCCCTGCAACAATCACCGCAGGGTGGCCGCTGACGTTTTCTCCAACGCTCGCAAACAGGACAGTATCTCGTTGGCGATATTTTCCAGGGGCGCTTGCCGTAGCACCGCGCCCGCCTCGTACGCCGCGCGCGGCATGCCGTAGACCACACAGGTTGCCGCATCCTGCCCCACTGTCATGGCGCCCGCCTGACGCATGTTTAACAGGCCCGCCGCGCCGTCCGCACCCATGCCGCTCAAGATCACGCCCACGGCAGCGCCGCACGCCTGTAGCGCCACGGAATTGAACAAGTGGTCTACCGCGGGCCGGTGCCCGTTATACAACGGCTCATCCGCGAGCTGGGTGACATAGCCGCTCACCCCGCGGCCCAGGCGCAAGTGTTGGTTGCCCGGTGCAATATACACATGACCCGGATGCAGGATATCGCCCTGCCCCGCCTCTTTGACTTTCAGCTTGCACAGCGTATTGAGCCGCGCTGCAAACAGGCGCGTGAACGGTTGCGGCAGATGCTGCACGATCAGTATCGGCGGCAAACCCGGCGGTAAGCCGCCGAGCACCGTGGTGATGGCTTCTATGCCACCCGTGGAAGCGCCGATCGCAATCACTGCGTTGCGCGCAATCACGCCCAGTTCGGGCGCTGCCGGTTTTTCGGCTGCCGGTGCGGGCGCTACGGGCGCCAGGCGGCGGCGCGAGATGGTCGGTGCCGATGCCGCAGCAATACGCACCTTGGCGGCAATGTCGGCCGCGAAATCATTCGCGGCGTCGACGCCGTCACCACGCACGCGCGCCGACGGCTTGGTCACAAAATCCACCGCGCCCAGCTCCAGTGCACGCAGCGTCGCCTCGCCACCGGCGACGGTCAAGGTCGATACCATCACCACCGGCATCGGCCGCAGCCGCATGATGCGTTCCAGGAACGTCAGCCCGTCCATACGCGGCATCTCGATATCGAGCAGCACCACGTCGGGCGACAAGGCCTTGATTTTCTCACGCGCATCAAAAGGATCCTGCGCCGTGGCCACCACCATCATGTCCGGACAAGCGCGCACGATTTGCGCAATCATGTCGCGCATGACCTGCGAGTCGTCCACAATAATGACGCGAATCTTCGTGGTCATAACGTAGGGGACTCTATTCGCCGAAGAGCTCGATCTCGCCCGCGGTAATTCGTTTGCCACCAATGGTGGCGGCGTACGCGCGTTCGCGGCTGATCACAGTGTCGTTACGCAACTGCGTGATCACCTTGACCAGCACGCGCCCGGTTTCAACGAACATGTAAACCTTGCGCGCGTTTTGTCCGCCGACGTCACTCGCTTTCACCGGAATGCGCTCGCGCTCCAGATACTCCATCGCGAATTGCGCATTGCGCGCGCCGACGTCCGTCATGGCCGGCAATACGCGCCCGGCGCCGAATACCTTGGCCTCCAGCCGATTACGCTGCGCCCCCATCGACAGCAAATTGTTGATCAACATTTCCATGGCATGCGCGCCGTAGCGCGCGGGCTCGCTCAGTAGCGAGGTCGCCCCGCCGCGGTCGGGCAACATGAAGTGATTCATCCCGCCAATACGCGCAATAGGGTCCGTCAAACACACCGACACGCACGACCCGAGCACGGTCACAATCACGATGTTGTGCTTGCTGGTGTAAAGCTCTCCCGGCCCGATTTTGGCCGCGTGCAAGCCGAAGTAGCTGTCGTAATACAGTTCGTGGCTGGTGCCGCGGGCGGCACCCAGGGGAGGCGGGGCAATGGTCATGATATGCTAGTTCGCGCCCGGTGCAACCCGGTACGTCGTCGCACCCATCGGCGTAAATAAGTCCTTGGCGTTAAAAAAAGCTTCGGAATGACCCGCAAACAACAGGCCGTGCGGCTGTTTCAACAGCGGCACGAAGCGTTTGAGAATTTGATACTGCGTGGTCTTGTCAAAGTAAATCATGACATTGCGGCAGAAGATGGCGTCAAACGCACCGTCAATGGCCCACATCGGCTGCATCAGATTCAGCATGCGAAAAGTGATCGCGCGCTGGAGCGTCTCCTTCACCTTTACGTGGGCCGAGTAGGTGCCGCTGCCGCTCAGGAAAAAGCGCCGCAGCCGCTCCGGCGTGAGACCTTCGGTGCGTTCACGATCAAATACACCGGCTTCGCCCTGCTGCAACATCGAGGTGTTGATATCCGTCGCCAGTATGCTCACCGCCGCGGGATCGTCCTTGAAATATTCGAAGCAGGTCATCGCAATCGAATAAGGTTCTTCGCCGGACGCGCAGCCGCAACTCCAGATACGTACTGGCCGTGCGGCCTGCGGCAATATTTTTTCAGTCAATATCGAAAAATGATGCTGCTCGCGAAAAAAACTGGTCAAGTTGGTTGTCAGCACATTGACGAAGCGCGTCCATTCATGCTGTCCCGCCTGCTCGATATACTCGAGATAAGCGGACACACTGGTGAGTTTCAAGCGCCGCAACTCGCGCGACAGGCGGCTGTAGACCATTTCCTTGCGCGTATCCCCAAGGTGGATGCCCGCGATGCGGTACACGTGCGCAGCCGCACGGTCGTAATCCGCCTGGGTAAATCCAAATTCACGCGTCATGACATGCCGGCTTCGTGCGCCGCGAAGCGGCGGCCGCTATGCCGATACCTGCTCGATCAGCTGCAAATCATCGCTGCTCATCAAGCGCTGGATGTCGACCACGATCATCATGCGATCGTCCACTGTAGCCATGCCGGAGATAAATTCGGTATTGATGGCCGAACCAAAACGCGGCGCTTCGCGTATGCCGTCGAGCGGCAGCGCAATGACGTCGGACACACTGTCCACCACGATGCCGATCATTTTTTTGCTGAGATTCAGGATAATGACAATTGTGGTCGAGTCGTAGCGCGCCTCCGACAAGTGAAACTTGAGGCGTAAATCGACAATGGGCACGATATTCCCGCGCAGATTAATCACCCCCTTTATAAAGTCGGGCGTATTTGCGATCGATGTCACGGTATCGTAGCCGCGTATCTCCTGCACACTTAAAATATCCAGACAGTATTCCTCCTGCCCCAGCTTGAACGACAGAAACTCTTTTTTGGGCGCGCCGCTCGACGCTGCCTCCATTCGCGAATCAATCATGGCAACCTCCCTGGTCTATCGGTAAATTCCTGAATCAACAGCGTCGTAGCCTCGCTCATGCCGGCAGTACGCTGTGGTCGCTGCGTTCGTCCCGCCCGCCCGCAGCTCTGATCTTGGCGCGCTGTTTGACGATTTCAGACACATCGAGAATCAACGCCACCCGCCCGTCGCCCAGTATCGATGCGCCGGCCATGAATTCGACCTTGCGGTAATTGGCTTCCAGGCTCTTGATCACCACCTGATCCTGCCCCAACAGATCATCCACCTGCAGTGCCAGTGCGCGGTTCTCCGCTTCCAGCACCACCAGCACCGGCTGCGCTGAAGCCGCGGCCCCCTGCAGGGCGCACAAATCGCTCAACTTGAGCACGGGAATGTATTCACCGCGCAATTGCAACACCTGTCCCTGCCCCACCACCGACTGCAATTGAACCGCTGATACCTGCAGGCACTCACGGATAAACGTAATGGGAATGATGTAACGATCACCGGAAACACCGACGATCATGCCATCGACAATCGCCAGCGTCAGCGGTAAATTGATACTGAACGTGGTACCCGTACCGAGCGCAGAAGCGATTTCCAGCGAGCCGCCCAGTTTGCGCACATTCTGGCTCACCACATCCAGCCCCACGCCCCGGCCCGACACGCTGCTCACTTCCCGCGCGGTGGAAAATCCGGGTTTAAGCAGCAACGCATGCATGGCGGCTTGGTCGAGAGCCTCTTCCGCGCTCAGCATGCCGATTTCGATGGCACGCCGTTTGACCCGCTCTGGATCGATACCACGGCCATCATCGCCCACCGTGATGACGAAGCGTCCGCCGCGGTGTTCCGCATGCAGGGTCAGCGTGCCCTTGGCCGGCTTGCCCGCCGCAAGACGCTCGGCCGGCAACTCGATGCCGTGATCCAGTGCGTTGCGCACCAGATGCGTCAGCGGGTCGATCAGTTGTTCGATGACGCTTTTATCGAGCTCGGCTTGTTCGCCGGATAATTTCAGTTCAATCGCCTTGCCCAACTGCAAGCCCAGATCGCGTACCAGCCGCGGGAAGCGGCCGAATACATGATTGACCGGCATCATGCGTATCGCCAGTACGCGCTCCTGGATGTCCTGCACGTTGCGCTCAAGTTGCGCGAACACCGACACCGCGCGCGCATCCTTGATGGTGTCCAGGTGCTGCGTGGATTGCTTGAGCATGGTGTGCGTAATCACCAGTTCGCCGACCAGGTTGACCAGATCGTCAATCTTGTCAGTACGCACGTGCATGGTGACGATGCCCGCATCACGCCGCGCTTCGCCCGCGCGCTCGGGTTGTGCAGCCATGCCGGGTGCGGCAACATCATTGGTCTGCGTTTCTGCTTCGCGCATGGATTCTATTTCCAGTGAGCACGAATTCGAAACCCAATCAAACACCTCGCGGATATCGTTCGCGGTGGCTTCCGTTTCCAGTGTAATGCGCCACGCCAGATAGCAGGTGGTCGGCTCGAAACTATCGATGTTGGGCAGCGCGGAGAGATCCGCCGTGCTATGGATGCTGCCAAGCTGCGTCAGCTCGTCGATAAAACGCGCCGGATCGTTGCCGCTATGGAAAAAATCCCTTGCCGGCCGGAACACAATGACGAATTTTTGTGTTCTGCCCGGCGCGCGGTCTTTAGGCCCCGAAGCGGCAGCGCCTTGCACACCGTCGCGTTGCAACAGAAGCTGTAAGTCCCGCACCAGCTCGCTGCCGGCCGCCGCATCGATAACCTCTTTCGCCTCTGCCGCCAACAACCAGTTGCGTAGACAATCCACGCCGCGCAGCAGCAGATTGGTACTGTCCGCCGTCACCGTCATCAATCCTTGACGCATGCGGTCGAGTACCGATTCCATCTCATGCGCAAGCTCGGCGATGACGCCGAAGCCGAGGCTCCCGGCGGACCCTTTCAGCGAATGCACATCGCGGAATATGGCGTCCATCGCATCTTTGTCGTGGCCGCGCTCTTCCATGTCGAGCAGCGCCTGCTCCACCTGGTTGAGTCCCTGCAGACTCTCGGTAAAGAACGTCGCGTGAAAACGCGAAAGGTCGAGGCTCATGATTCAGCCGGCAGCGGGCGCATCAGGCGCATCAGAATTCTTTCCACTCGCCATCGTCTGTGGCCGGCGGCGGCTTGTGCGCCAAGGCTTCAGGTTTCGCTGTGCGCCGTGGTGCCATGGGTTGCACTGGCGGCGCGCGCGTATCCGCCTCGAGGCGGCTGCCCCCCGCATTCCCCTGCGTTTGCGCCCGCGGATCGCGCGTGGGATCGCGCCGGCGATTCAGGCGCGCAGCATCCTCATCATTTAGTTTGAATACGCTGGCCACTTGCGCCAGACGTTGCGCCTGGGCACGCATGGATTCGGCCGCAGCCGTCGCCTCTTCCACCACCGCTGCGTTTTGCTGCACCACCTGATCCATTTGATTAATCGCCTGATTGACCTGCCCGATGCCGCCCGATTGCTCGCCCGACGCCGTGGCTATTTGATCGATGATGGTGGTGACACGCGCCACCGAATCGACGATTTCGCTCATCGTCTTGCCGGCGTTTTCCACCAGTTGC
>JAYUAH010000397.1:0-4408 GCA_043741415.1 Betaproteobacteria bacterium | reverse complement strand
ATGCCGGCCTCACTATTACGCATGTGCGGCATGAAGGCGCGGCGGTGCATATGGCCGATGCGTGGGGGCGTCTTACCGGGGAACCGGGCATCGCATTGCTTACTGGCGGTCCCGGCCATGCCAACGGCATCGGCGCGCTCTACACGGCGCTCGCATCCGAATCGCCGCTGGTGATGCTCTCCGGCCACGCGCCGCTGAATCAATTGGGGCGTGGCGCGTTTCAGGAAATGGCGCAAGCGGATATGGCCGCGCCGGTAACCAAAGCTTCATTCACTGCACGCAGTGCGGATACGTTGGGTGACGACATCGCACGCGCCCTACGTATTGCGCGCAGCGGGCGCCCGGGGCCGGTGCATTTGAGTCTGCCGTTTGATGTGCTGGAAAACAATGCGGCGAACCCGCAACTCGCACTACCAAGCGACGGCGATTTTTACTCGCAACCTCAGACCATCAGCGCGGCGACAGCCCAAGCCGTGCTTGATCAATTGCATCAGGCGCAGCGCCCCTTGATCATCACCGGGCCGATGTTGTCGAGCAGCCGTGGGCAAAACCTGCGCGATCAACTGGCCAGTGCCATCGGCGTGCCGGTGGTGTGTATGGAAAGTCCGCGCGGTATCGGCGACCCGTGCTTGGGTGCGTTCGGTGATGTGTTGGCGCAAGCCGACTTGGTGGTGTTGATCGGCAAACAAGCCGACTACACTTTGCGTTTCGGCCAGGCGCCCGCGATGACGACGGCATGCCGTTTCATGGTGATCGATCCGGACATCAATGTGCTGCGTCAGAGCATGGCCACGCTACGACATGAGCGCGTATTGCTTAGCGCAGTAGCCGATGTATCAGCAACGATAAACACGCTGATTGAGGCGTCAACAATTAATCCTTTAAAATCAAATGGTTGGATGAGCGACGTGGTTGATGCCATCGCGTATCGCCCAACGGCATGGCAGAGCGCAGTGTCAAAAAATGCGGGCACCGTACACGCGCTGGAAATAGGCCGCGCGGTGCAAAAAATTCTGGATGATGCCGACGATCCGATCTTGGTGGTAGACGGTGGTGAATTCGGCCAATGGGCACAAGCCTGCATGAGTGCATCCACGCGCATTATCAACGGCCCGGCAGGCTCCATCGGCAGTGCGATTCCGTTTGCGTTGGCGGTGCGCGTGGCGCGACCCAATGCCACCGTGGTTGCCGTGCTGGGCGATGGCACCTTTGGTTTTCACATGGCCGAGTTCGATACGGCGGTGCGGTACGATCTGCCGTTCATCGCGGTGGTGGGTAACGACTCGTGCTGGAACGCCGAGTACCAAATTCAGTTGCGCACTTACGGCAACGATCGCACGCTGGGTTGTGAGTTGCGGCCGGGGGCTGCTTATGAAAATGCCGTCATCGCGCTGGGTGGCCACGGCGAACGCGTGACGCATGCTGCTGATTTGCCTGCTGCACTGGAGCGCGCAGTGAAATCGAAACGGCCCGCGTGCGTGAACGTGATGATCGAACGTACGCCTGCGCCCACGGTGTCGCGCGTTGCAGCCGCTGGTGGCGGGGCGCATTGATGACAATGAACACATTAAAAGTCAAAATCTGGCGCGGTACTGAAGCAGGCGACTATCAGGCCTACGAAGTCCCGCGCCAGGAAAGCCAGACGGTGCTTGACGTGGTGACGTATGTGCAACGCCGGCTCGATCCATCGCTGGCGTATCGTTTTGCCTGCCGCGTGGGGGTGTGCGGTTCGTGTGCGATGTCGGTGAACGGCGTGTCGCGCTGGACCTGCCGTACGCATGTGTCCAAGGTGGCGCAGGACGGCACGCTGGAAATTGCACCGCTGCGCAACTTGCCGGTGATAAAAGATCTGGTCACCGACATGACGGAATTTTTCGACAAATGGGCGAAAGCACGCGGCCAATTCAAGGGCAGCAAAACCCGCAAAGACGATTTCGCGCAGGTGAAGCCGGAGTCGAAAGAACGCAAGCGTGTGGACGCGGCGATTGAATGCATCGGCTGCGGTGTGTGCTACAGCTCGTGCGAAGTGGTGACGTGGAAGCCCGATTATCTAGGCCCGGCCGCACTGAGCCGCGCGTGGACGCTGGCGAACGATGTGCGTGATGTCGCACAAAAAGAGCGCCTCGCGGCAGTAGCGGGCGATGCCGGTTGCCACGCCTGCCACACGCATTTGAGTTGCACCGAGCGTTGTCCCAAGGGGATATCGCCGACGGCCGGCATCGCGGGGTTGAAGCGCATGGTGCTTGCCGCCACGCTAAAAGGCGAGTTGTGAACACGCGTTCGCAAGTCCTGCTGTGGGGTGCGCAGCGCGTGAGTGCGATGGTGCTGGCGCTGTGCGTGATCGTGCATTTGATTACCATCATCTACGCCGTGCGCAATGGTTTGTCGGCGGCGGAAATCCTCGGGCGTACACACGGCAGTGTGGCGTGGGGCGGCTTCTATGCGCTGTTCGTTGTGGCCGTGGCGGTGCACGCGCCGATCGGTGTGCGCAATATACTCGCTGAGTTCGGTTGGCGCGGACCTGCGGTGGATACGCCGATGATTATGCTGGCGCTCATACTGCTGATGTGGGGTTTGCGTGCGGTGTCGGCGGTGGTTTTCTAAAGTGATGAAAAACGATTTTCGTTCCCGTAATCACGCCGCCTACTGGGCGTTTCTCGTGCATCGCATTTCGGGTGCGGCGCTCACTTTGTTTTTGCCTTTGCACTTCTGGGCGCTGGGCAATGCGTTGGATGGCGAAGCAAAACTCCAAAGCTTTTTAAAATGGTCAGAGCAGCCGCTGGTGAAATTCGCGGAAACAATATTGGTGTTATTGCTCGCCGCGCATATGGCCGGCGGCGTGCGCTTGCTGATGCTCGAATTTATGGATTGGCGCGATTGGCACAAAACCTTGTTAGCCACTGCAGCGGGTGTGAGCATTGCCGTGGGGCTGTTGTTCGTGTTGAATCTGATGTGAAATGGCTTTTCGCTGGCGTGTGGCGTAAGGTCCGCGTTCCAGTATGGAGAAATAAAAAAATTGTTTAAAATCAAACAGTATGGAGAAATAAAAAAATGTTTAAAATAAAATACTTAACTAATTTAGCGGCTGGTGTCTTGTTATTAGCCGGCACGACGGTGACACTCGCGCAAAGCGCATCGACAGGCTCAGGACAGGCCTCCGCGCAGATTTTTCCCAATCGCCCCGTACGCATCATTGTCGCCTTCGCGCCCGGCGGCGCCAGCGACATCGTCACGCGCGTGGTGGCACAAAAGCTGACTGACTTATGGGGCCAGTCCATCGTGGTAGATAACCGCGGTGGCGCCGGCGGCAACATTGGCGGCGATCTTGCGGCCAAGGCCAATCCGGACGGCTATACCTTGTTCATGACCTCGGGTTCCATCATTTCAGCCAACCAGCACATCTATCGCAACATGCCGTTTAATCCGGAAAAGGATTTTGCCGCGATTACCATGGTGGCCAGCGGCCCGCAGATCATCGTGGTCAATCCCGGCTTTGCGGCGACGACGCTGAAAGATTTCATCGCGTTGGCAAAGGCCAAGCCCAAGACGGTTACCATGGGCACGGCGGGCTTCGGTTCGCAAACGCATCTGGCGGGCGAAAACTTCATGCATACGGCCGGCATGGAGGCCGTGCATGTGCCGTACAAAGGCGAAGGCCCGGCGTTGACCGATCTACTGGGCGGTCAGATTAATTTTGTGCCCGCCAATCTGGCGGCCGCCATCGGACACGTACAACAGGGTAAGTTGCGCGGGCTCGCCGTCACCAGCCTGCAGCGCCTCAAGCAATTGCCGGACGTGCCGGCTGTAGCGGAGACGCTGCCGGGGTTCGAGAACCTCGGCTGGTTCGGCCTGGTGACGGCCACCGGCACGCCGAAAGCCGTGATCGATAAAATTCACGTCGACACGGTGAAAGCGCTGCAAGCCCCCGACATACGTACACGTTACGAGCAACTCGGCATGGTGCCGGTCGGCGACAGCCCAGACCACTTCGCCAAAACCATTAAGGCGGAAACCGTGCGCTGGGCGAAAATTGTGCGCGAACGCAATCTCACGGTGAACTGATGAAAGTCGATTTGAAGCAGGTTGAAGAAGCGTCGAAAGAAATCTACATCCGCGCGCTGAAGCTGCTGCCGCCGGATATCAAAGAAGGCTTCAAGCGCCTCGACGCCACGGAAACCAACGCCACCGGCAAAGCCATACTCGGGACCATGATTCGCAACATCAAAGTGGCCGAAGACAACACCAACCTGTTGTGCCAGGACACGGGCATTCCGATTTACAACGTGGTGATCGGCACAGGCGTCGACGTCGATGGTTTTCAACTGAAGCAGGCCATCACCAAAGGTTGTGAACGTGCGACCAGGGAACACCCGCTACGTTCATCCGTCGTGCATCCGACCACGCGCTT
>JAYUAH010000396.1:0-1774 GCA_043741415.1 Betaproteobacteria bacterium | reverse complement strand
CACTACATCTAACGACACCATGAATACACTACCCACTCTGTTTCTCTCGCACGGCTCGCCGATGATGGCGCTGGCCGATTGCGCCACCACGCAATTCTGGAAAACCCTGGCCGCCGAGTTGCCGCGTCCGCGCGCGATACTCGCGGTATCCGCGCATTGGGACAGCGCAGCGCCCGCCGCCAGCATCAGTACTCAGCCCGAAACCATTCACGATTTTTATGGCTTTCCACAGCCGCTGTATGACTTGCGCTATGCCGCGCCCGGCGCACCCGATGTGGCACAGCGCGCCGCGCAACTGATCGACGATGCCGGGCTCGGCGCCACGCAACTTGAGCAACGCGGACTCGATCACGGCGCGTGGGCGCCGCTGCGGTTTATGTATCCGGCGCACGATATCCCCGTCACCCAGCTTGCGGTGCAATCGCGTCAAGGCCCGCGCCATCACTACGACATCGGCCGTGCCTTGGCACCACTCGCCGATGAAGGCGTGTTGATTCTCGGTTCAGGCGGCGTGTCGCACAATCTGCGCGAGTGGGGTTCGGTGCCGCAGGGTTCACCGCCGGCGTCGATGACTGAATTCGTGGCGTGGGTGCGCCAAGCGCTGGCCCGCGGCGATCACGACGCCTTGATCGATTACGTCAAACAAGCCCCGCACGCCGTGCGCAATCATCCGACGAATGAGCATTTTCTGCCGCTGTTCGTGGCACTCGGTGCGGCGGGCGCCAACGCGCGCATCACGCGTGAACTATCGGGTGAAGCAGATCGGGCGATTGCGCTCGATGGATATGTGTTTGAACACGCGGCGCGTTAACGCCGCACTAAACAGCCAGCCGATAAACGCGCGCCGCGGTATCGCGATACATCGCCAGCTTCTCGGCAGGTGTGCAATTTTTTGTGATGCGCTTTAACGCATTCCACAACACGCCGTAGCCGGTTGATTCCTTGTCCACCGGGAAGTTGCTTTCCATCAGGCAACGATTCGGACCGAACGCTTCGATACATGTTTCGACATATGGGCGCCATGCGGTGGCGAGTTCTTCTGACGAGGGCGGCGTATCGCGCAAATGAAAATCCCAGCCGCAATAGGTCATGCCCAAGCCGCCGACCTTGATGGTGAGATTGGGAAACTGCGCCACGTTGAGGATGTGCTTGCGCCAGACCTTAAATACGTCTTCGCGATTTTCATGCGGCGCAATACCGAGCAGACCGCCGCAGTGGTTGAGTATCACATTGGTTTCGGGAAATGCTTTTAACAAATCCGCCGTATCGTCTAACTGCGGATAAAACTGCCACGATTCAAACGACAGCCCCAGCGGCTTCAAATGCGCAAAGCCTTTGCGGAATTCCGCGTCGAGCACCTGATGACGTGGCGGCTGACGGCGGCCGAACTTGGCGGCGTTGCCCTCATCCCACGTTACACCGTGGCGGATGCCACGAAAGCGTCCATTGCCCGCGGCGATCAGCGCTTCGAGCACGGGCCGCACGTTGTCGCCCAGTGTCAAATCGGCGTGGCCGATAATGCCGGCGCACAGTTTGGTTTTGCCATAGCGCCCGCTCGCGCTCATCGCGGCATGGCCGTTGACGAACTCGACTTCGCCTACCGGCTTCATGCCTTCCGGCCCGTCAGCGCGAAACATCGATCCGCACTCGATGAACACCGTGGCGATGATGTTGTGGCCGGAAGAATTCACCTCGTCCGCCAACTCCTGCACCAGGTAACGGCCCATGTCCTTGTCCCACAGATGATGATGCGGATCGATGATCGGCAGCTCCG
>JAYUAH010000395.1:0-10219 GCA_043741415.1 Betaproteobacteria bacterium | reverse complement strand
CTCCGTGCACTATGAACCTACAGCAACTCCGTGCTGTTAGCGAAACCGCCCGCCGCCAGTTCAACCTGACGCAGGTGGCCGAGGCGCTGCACACCA
This sequence comes from Betaproteobacteria bacterium, assembly GCA_043741415.1. Lineage (GTDB taxonomy): Bacteria > Pseudomonadota > Gammaproteobacteria > Burkholderiales > SG8-41 > UBA5216. The sequence continues at coordinate 10,123 of JAYUAH010000395.1, read as the reverse complement.
CGCAGCCGGCGATCAGTCGCCAGATCCGCGAGTTGGAAGACGAACTGGGCGTGGAAATTTTCATGCGCAACGGCAAGCGTCTCACCGGCCACACCGCCGCGGGTGCGGAGATCATCGCCATCGCCGAACGCATGCTGCAAGAGCAAGCCAATCTGCGCCGCGCGGCCGCGGATTTCAAACAGCACGACGCCGGCGAACTGGTGATCGCCACCACCCACACGCAGGCACGCTATGCGTTGCCGCGCGTGGTGGCGCAGTTCAAAGCGAAATTCCCGCGCGTCAAACTCGCGTTTCACCAGGCCGAGCCGTCGCGCATTGTCGACGCCGTGCGCAGCGGCGAAGCCGACATCGGCATCGCCACCGAATCGTTGGCGCGCGCCACCGACTTGCTGACTTTTCCGTGTTACACATGGAGCCACGTCGTCGTTGTGCCGAAAAAACACCCGCTCGATGTCGCACGGCGGCCTGCGCTGGAAGACCTCGCACGCTATCCGATCGTGACGTACGAAGTCACCTTCACCGGCCGCCCGCACATCGACGCCGCCTTCGCGCGCGCCGGCGTGCAACCCGACATCGTACTCACCGCGCTCGATTCCGATGTCATAAAAACCTATGTGCGCGAGGGCTTAGGCATCGGCATCATTGCCGCCATGGCCTTCGACGAACGTAGCGACAACGACCTGCGCGCGCTCGATGCATCACACCTGTTCGCCAGCAACGTGACGCGGCTGGCGATCCGGCGCGATGTGCGGCTCAGATCGTATTGTTTTGATTTTATTGAGTTGTTTGCACCGAACCTGACTCGGGGGACGGTGGAGCGGGCGCTGACTTCGGCAGTGGGGGGTGAGGCGAGGGAATATAGTATTTGAACGAGGGCGTGCTACTTGTGAACTGATCTGACGGGTGATTTCAGACCCACAAGGAGCAGATACCCTGAGATTGCAGAACTACACGTCTACAGGTGCAAGCCGGCTAGGCATAAAGATCACGCACGCGAACGAAGGGATTACCACTTTCCGCTGCACGCCTCACTTTCTTGGCCATGACATCCGCGAACGATAGGCTCTTGTCCAACATTTCGTACAAATCCAACCCATCTATGCAAACGACGCGTTTACCACGTCCGAACGCTTGAAGACCATCCGGTGTAAAGCCGCTATCGCTAACGAAGAGCCCCCGGGACCAAGCCGCCTTTTCCTCAACTTTGCCATTGAATGCCCGTAAGTCGGCTACGCCGATCGGCGGGCTTGTCCATTTGGCTTCTAGCAAGTAGGTTTCAGCAGTTAATTCAAAGCTGCCGTCAATTTGTTCGCCAACCAATCGGAACGACGCGCGTGCCATAAGTCCGTTTGCATCGAATAGTTCTTTTAGGAATTGTTCGTACGCATACCCGCGGGCCTAGGGATCGAGCTTGCTGACCGTTACTAACTTGCTCTTCAGCGCGTTCGTAACTGAGGAATCGATCTTCGTTGCAGCGCTTGAGGCAGGCGCTGGCTTCTTTATGGAAGGCCTGGTAGCCCCGAGGCGCTTGGCTTTACTAGTACCTTCGACATCGTATCGCGGGTCGTCAATATTGACACTCAGCTCTTCGTTGAAAAATTCAGCGAACGTCTTGTCGCTGAAATCGAGAACATAACCACTGCCCATCCCGAATAGGTCATCGATCAAGCGCTTGTCGATCGATCGAATCTGACTATGTAATTCCATTCAGTTCGCCGGGTGAGAAATTGCTCAACAATCACATGAGGCTTTTTGGATTCAATTGATTTCAAAGGAGCCTTGTTTGACTATTCCGGCAGTCTCGTCGGCCGCGCAGAGGACAAATCCCTACCGCTTCGCCGCTGCCTTGTAAACCGCACTGCGCTCACGCTTACCCACTGCAACAACAACCACAATCAGCGCGCGATCGCGCACCTCGTACACCAGCCGATAACCCACGCTGCGCAGCTTGATTTTGTAGCGGTCTTTTTGGCCGCTCAACTTCGCGGACGGTACGTGTGGATTCTCCAGGCGCTCGGCCAGCCTGGCTTTAAAGTGGGCTCGCGTGTTAGCGTCGAGTTTGTGCCACTCCTTCAACGCATCTTCGAGAAAGCCAAGTTCAAAGGTCACTTCATAGTTCGCCGAGTTTGACCTTCACCACGCGCTGACCATTGCGTGCATCGGCAATCGCGTTGAGATCGATGTCTTCCAGCTTCTCCATCAGCGCCTCATAGGCTTTTGCGGGAACACAATAAAAGGCGGGCGCATTGCGATTGAGAATGGCAACCGGGAAGCCCTCACCTGCGGCCACCGTGCCCATCGGGTTCTTCTTCAATTCAGAAACGCTTGCGGTCGTTTCCGCCAATATCAGATTCGACATGACCATTCCAAGAATTTTAAGAGTGCTAATAATAGCACTCTTAAAAGGTCTTTTCAATTCCAATCAAAGCAGTGAAGAAATAACTAGCCTGCATAAATATTCAATAAAAACAATAACTTACATTATAAAAATCGACCAGGCGATCACTTTAGGAATTTGCCAAAGAAAGCTTACCTAACAATGATCACCTGGCCGATGGCAGCAGTTTCGATCTCCGCCTGTTGGGCCTCTGCCAACCGATTCAGTCCACCAATGCGCACGCCGATCGCATCAATGCCCTTGAGCAGCAAATAGTTGCCGCAGATATTGACGCGAGCGCTCTACGAAACCCCGCTATCCGTGGCCGCACGGCCAAAAATACCGGTTCGCGTTCAATTCAGCGGCATATTACTTTACCATCTACCCGAATGCCTTCCACCGTAACTACGATACGCCTCTATGACAATTTCTGAATATGACTACATCATTGTCGGCGCCGGTTCGGCCGGCTGCGTGCTGGCCAATCGGCTCAGCGCGTCGGGCAAACACCGTGTGCTGCTGCTCGAAGCCGGCGAAGACGAGCGCTGGATGTGGATCCGTATCCCGGCCGGCATTGCGCACGTCCTGCTTGGCGAGCGCGCGCTCTGGCGCTTTGCGACCGAGCCCGACGAAAAAGTAAACGGACGCAAGATTTTCTGGCCGCGCGGACGCGCATTGGGCGGCTCCAGCGCGGTGAACGGCATGATCTGGGTGCGCGGCGACCCGCTGGAGCTCGACAATTGGCAAGCGCTCGGCAACGCAGGATGGGGCAACAAAGACATTTTGCCGTTGCTCAAACGCATGGAAAGTTATGCGCTGGGCGACCCGCAATATCGCGGCAAAGACGGCCCGATGTTTATCACGCGCTATGTCGACCGCGATCCGCTGTCCAATGCGTTCATCGAGGGCGCGGGACAAATCGGCGTGCCCGTGGTCGAGGACTATAACGCCGCACGCTTTGAAGGCGTGAGCTATTTGCAATACAACACCAAGCGCGGCTGGCGCCGCCACGCGGCGGACAACTATTTGCGCCCGGCGATGAGCCGGCCCAACCTCACGGTTGAAACCGGCGCGCTCACGCGGCGCGTGCTGATCGAAGGCAAACGCGCGGTGGGCGTGGTGTACCAGAAGGGCGGCAAGATGATCACGGTACGCGCCGGCCGCGAGGTGCTGCTCGCTGCGGGGGCCGTGCAGTCGCCGCAATTGCTGGAACTCTCCGGTGTGGGCAGCAGCGAGGTGTTAAAGCGTGCGGGCGTTACCTTGGTGCATGAGCTGCCCGGCGTCGGCGAAAGTCTGCGTGACCATCTGCACGTGCGCATCAGCTTCGAAACCCTGCTCAAAACCAACCTGAACGTGATTCTGCGCAATCCCCTGCTGAAGGCGAAATTGGGCGCGCGCTGGTTATTTCTGGGGCGCGGACTGATGACCACATCGTCGGCGACGTCGATGGCGATTGCGCGCAGCAACCCTCAACTGTCGCGGCCTGATGTCAAGCTGCAGTTGTATCACTTGTCGATGGCGAGCAGCCATTACGGCGGCAAGTCCGGCGCGAGCAATATCGCGGATCGCATGGGACTCGACAACTATCCCGGATTTTCCATCGGCTGCTATGTGCTGCGGCCGGAATCGCTGGGCTCGGTGCACATCCGTAGTGCCGATGCCAACGACCCACCGGAAATTCGCGCCAACTATCTCGCCGCGGAACACGACAGGCGTACCATCGTCGCGGCCCTGCGCATGATCCGCAACATCGCGGCGCAGCCGGGTCTGGCACAGCAGATTGTGCGCGAAACGCGGCCGGGGCCGGATGCAAGCAGCGACGAAGCGCTGCTCGATCACGCGCGCGCCACCGGCATGACTTCGTATCACCCGATTGGCACTTGCCGCATGGGCAGTGATGCGATGGCAGTGGTTGACGCCCGGCTCAAGGTGCACGGCATCGACGGACTGCGAGTGTGCGACGCTGCGATCATGCCGACCATGGTGGCCTCCAACACCAATGCGCCATCGATCATGATCGGCGAAAAAGCGTCCGACCTGGTGCTGGCGGATGCGAATGGCGGTTGATGATCGGCAATTTTTCGTGAAAAAATTCGGCTATCGCGCCTTCAATCTTTCCTTGTCATAGCCCGCGACGCGCTTGTAGCGTTCCGACAGCGCGGCGAGTTCTTCGCGGCTGATCACATCGTCGATGTTTTTGAACGGCTGGTCGCCGGTGCGCTCGTACACGGCTTGTAGAATCGCGTCCGGTGGTGCGCTGCGGTTGGCGAGCACCACATCGCGTGTCGCGGGCAGGCGCTTGGATTCGTAATCTGCTAACGCGGCGAGCGGATCGGAATTTTGACTCAGCGCATCTGCCAACGCGCGCGCATCGAGTATCGCCTGTGCTGCGCCGTTGGCGCCGCGTGGATACATCGGATGCGCGGCGTCGCCGAGCAGCGAGAGGCGGCCGAAGTTCCAGCGCGGCAGCGGGTCCTGATCGACCATCGGATACTCGAGTATGGTGTCCGCGCTGCGGATGAATTGCGGCACGTCGAGCCAATCGAAATGCCAGTCGGCCATGGTGTGAATGAAATCCTCGACGTTGCCGGGGCGGTTCCAGTCGTTCTTCAGGTGATGCGGCGTTTCAATATCCACCACCCAATTGATCAGTTGCCGGCCTTCGGCGTCGATCGCGTTGCGTATCGGATACAGCAGCAGCTTGGCCGGATGATGCCAGCCGACGCGCACCATGCTCGCGCCGGATAAAAACGGCTGCCAGCGCGTGACACCGCGCCACATATTGATGCCGGAATATTTCGGCGGGCCTTCCTCGGGATAAAGTTGCTTGCGCACGGTGGAATGAATGCCCTCGCAACTCACTACCACGCTGCCGCGCTGCGACTCAAGGGGCTTGCCGCTCAGCGTGTCTACAAAGTGCGCCTCGCCCGCATCCGCATCGACACCCGTACAGCGCCAGCCGGTAATCACACGATCAGCACCCGCGCGCGCAACGAAGGCTTCGAGCAATGCCATTTGCAAATCACCGCGATGTATCGAAAACTGCGGCACGTCGTAGCCGGCAAAACGGCCGGCCGGTTCGCTGTGGATGTACTGCCCGTAGCGGTTGAAAAAGCAGAATTCGCGCGTGATCACTGCCACTTTGGTCAGCGCTTCTTCCAATCCAAGTCCGATCAGCTCGCGCGAGGCATGCGGCAGAATATTGATGCCGACGCCGACCGGTTTTAATTCGGGCGCGGCCTCAAAAATGCGGCACGGTAATCCCGCGCGATGCAGCATCAACCCCAGCGTGAGTCCGCCGATGCCGGCACCGATGATTACAACGTCCATGGCCTATTCCTTAATCTCATCGAACAGTCATTTCATAAATGCGATGGTTTAATTGTAAGTATTTGATTTTATTTAATATTTTATATTCATGAAATGCGGTTTAATCGGGTTTTATTTTAGCCGCTGCAACCACGCGCGCCCAGCGCGCCAGTTCCAATTTAACCATGTCACCAAAGCGCTCGGCGCTGCCACCAACAGCATTCAGCGCCTGCCGCGCGAGCAATTCGCGTACTTCTGATTGTTGCAGCAGTGCGTTCACATCGGTGTTGAGCTTCGCCACTACGGCGGGCGGCGTGCCTGCGGGTGCAAACAAACCGTACCAGGTTTCGACCACGAGATTGGGCAACGCTTGCTCCTTCATCGTCGGCACTTGCGGGAAAGCCGCCGCGCGATTTTCGCCCATCACTGCCAGCATGCGCACTTTGCCGGCGCGCACTTGTGGTGCGATGGTCTGCATCGCCACCACCATCGCTTGCACATGCCCTCCGATGAGATCGATCGTCGCACCAGCCGCACCTCTGTACGGCACATGCACGATGTCGATGCCGGTTTCCAGTTTGATCAATTCGGTGGTCAGGTGCTGTGGGCCGCCGTTGCCGGGCGACGAGTAAAGCAATTGCCCCGGCTGGCGCTTAGCCAGTTGAATGAATTCGCGCATCGATTTCGCCGGCAACTGTGGATGCACCACGAACGTCAACTCGCTCGCGGCAATTTGCACCACCGGCACAAAACTCTTGATCGGGTCGAACGGCAGTTTTAGACTCAGCGCGGGCGTGGTGCCAAAAGATGTCGCCGTCATCAACAACACATGGCCGTCGGGCACTGCTTTGGCAACGAACTCGCTGCCGATATTGCCCGTAGCACCGGGCCGATTGTCGGTGACCACGCCGACTTTCCAGCGTTCGGCAAGCCGTGGGCCGAGTGAGCGCGCAATCAGGTCCGCGCCGGTGCCGGGCGTGTACGGCACCACGATTTGCATCGTGCGCTGCGGATAAACCACAGGCGTTTGCGCGTGGAGTGTTGCCGCCCAACCCACTGCGGCGATGCCAATCAGGTTCCGCATGCAACGACTACTTCGGTCGAAACACCGCAAACACCTTGTCCGAATTGGTGATCCACGATTCGAGAAACGTCGAGTGATCGGGCTGCTTGCGACCCAACTCATGCATCGCGCCCGCCAGACAAAACCAGTTGAGCAGTTCGTGGTGGCCGCTGTCTTCGACTTGAGCGAGCGTGGTGTTGCGCCAAAAATCCCAATCGCCACGCGCGAGTGCTTCGTAGTAACGTTTGTCCGCCGCCACATCCGGAAAAAATCGCGAATTCTTTTGCACCAAAAACGAATGACTCCAACTCGACGACGCAATCACCGCCACGCGCCATGGGCTTTTTTGCAAGTTACGTGCTACTGCTGCGCCCACCTGAAAACAGCGCCACGGTTGCGGCGAGGGCGGATCAAGTTCTGTCAGATGTTCATCCGACGAGGGCGACGGCGGCGTACCAGCACCCGCAACCAACCAGCGCCCATAGGCGTTCACCGCAAACGGCACCACCGGATAATCAAAACCCTTGCGGTCGTAATCGAGGAACAACAGCGAATTCGCAAACGCGTGTCCCAGCGGATGATGCAGCGGCTTGTAGGCGTAAGCCACGTCGATGCCTTCGGTCAGCAGCGCGCTCGCCAGATACTTGCCGCCGGCGCGATGGCCTTTAACCGTGATGGTTTTGTCCTCGGGCTCGTTCCACACATTGCGGCCGCGGCGGTAATGCATCCACGGTTGAAACTCCACCGACTCATACGCAAGCACCGAGAACGCCGGCACGCAATCTTCACGAAAATTTTCATATTGATCGTCGCCCCAGATCAGCACGAAGTCCGGATTGAACGCATCAAGCTCCGCGCGTATTTTGCGAAACTGATCGATCATGTCCTGGCGGTGGTGATCGGAATGTGCCTGCCCGCGATCACTGCCCCACTGCGCGCGCATGGTCGGATGCCAGTTCGCAGGCAGCCGCAACGGCGCCGGCAGCGCAGGATCGTCGAGCGACTTTTGCATGCGCCACGCCATGTTCAGGTTCGATGCGAGATTCGGATAGTGCGTGATGCCCAAGCCCAGTATTTGACCCATGATTCATCTCCTCTGTCGGCGCATACTAGCATTATCGCAGGCTTGATTCCCGCCCGTGTTCGGGCGCTCTCAGCAACAGGGAGGACGCATGGCCACTCGACGTAACTTCATCAAAGGGGCATCCATGACAGCACTGGCCGCAACCACATCCGGCGCCACGCTAGGCGACAGTCACGCGCAGCCGGTTTCTAACTCCGCAGGCAGCGCACCGCCAAAATTAAAGGCGCCGCCGAACGCCTGCGATTGCCATATGCACATCTACGACCCAGCGCGGTTTCCCATGCCGCCGAGTAAGCGCGCGGCACCTACCCATGCCGACGTCACCGAGTATCGCAAACTGCAACAGCGCATCGGCACCACGCGCGTGGTTATCGTGCAGCCGCGCAATTACGCCATCGACAACCGCGTGACGCTGGATGCGATTGCGCGGCTCGGCAACGCGCGCGGTGTGGCCGTAGTGCATCCCACCATCACCGAAGCCGAGCTAAAGCAGTTCAACGACGGCGGCATCCGCGGCATCCGCTTCAGCCTTGGCGATGCGGCGACGTCGGTGGTGAAGGTCGACATGATCGAGCCGCTCGCCAAGCGCATTGCGAATCTCGGTTGGCACATTCAGTTCAATGTCGATGGCGAACAAATCGTCGATCTGGCAGATGTGTTGCGGCGCCTGCCCACACCGATTGTGTTCGATCACCTCGGCCATCCGCCGCTGCCCGCCGGCATCGAGCACCCGTCGCATGCCATTGTGCGCAGTCTCATCGACCAGGGCCGCACCTGGGTCAAACTGTCGGGTGCGTATTCCAATAGCAAGATCGGCGCGCCGGAATATCCGGAGGCAACGCGAGTCGCGCAGGCTTTCGTGAAAGCAGCGCCGGAGCGTCTGGTGTGGGGCAGCGACTGGCCGCACCCCGGCAAGCCCGATGGCGACAAGCCGGACGATTCCGTGTTGTTCGATTTGCTAACCGTGTGGGCGCCTGATGAGGCGATACGCAATCGCATTCTGGTGCGCAATCCGGAAGCGCTGTACGGGTTTCCGAAGTCGGCATAGCCATCCCGCTTTTCCCATGCTCAATTTATGCGGGTATTTGCATAATTATGCGTAATATCGCATAATTCCAACTCATGAAAACCGTCGTCTGGATGGGTAGCAGCAAGGCGGATTTGAAGGCGTTCCCCGTACCCGTCATGGACGACATGGGGCATCAGCTATTTCTGGTGCAATGCGGGCGCGAACCAGACGATTGGAAACCGATGACCCCTGTCGGCATCGGCGTTAAGGAAATTCGCATCAAAGACGTTAGCGGGATCTTTCGCACGGTTTACCTGGCAACCCGGCCTGAGGCTGTCTACGTGCTCCACTGTTTTCAGAAGAAAACGCAGCAAACCGCGCAGCGCGACATCGATTTGGCGCGCAAGCGTTTGAAAGACATACCGAGGTAAAAATCATGGCTAAAAAGAAAACGCGCAGCGTGTTCTACGATCTCTACCCGGAAGATCAAGCCGCTGAAATGGAAATGCGATCCTTGTTGCTTCGCCGCCTGAGTCAGTGGCTTGCGGATTCCAGCATGACGCAGACCGAAGCCGCCAAGGTACTCGGCGTCACACAAGCGCGCGTGTCGGACTTGAAGCGCGGCAAAATCAGTCTGTTCAGCCTTGACCTGCTGGTGCGTCTGGCCGCGCGCGCGGGGCTGCAGCCCCAATTGAAGTTGGCGGCTTGAACCTATAGTTTGTTTACGCTCATCGCCCCGCCTTCAAAAACAACGCCGGATCGACATAGGTGCCGTTGAGCAACACGCCCCAATGCAAATGCGGGCCGGTGACTTGCCCGGTGGCGCCGGAGAGGCCCAGCACTGCACCGCGCTCAACCGCGTCGCCTGCTTTCACGTCGATGCGGCTCATGTGGATGTAGAGCGTGATGAAGCCGCGGCCGTGATCGACAAACACGGAATTGCCGGCGTAGAAAAAATCACCGGTGCCGACCACGCGCCCGGCCGCCGCCGCACGCAGCGGCGTGCCGGTGTTGATGGCGACATCAAGCCCGGCATGCGGTGGGCCTTCTGTGCCGTTCAACACGCGGCGCAAACCGAAGTTCGACGACAAGCGTCCGCTCGCGGGTAAATCGAGCATGAAGCTCGCGGGCGCTTCATCGCTCCAGTGCTCACGTGCGGCGATGATCAACGGCACTTCGCGTTCAATGCGCTGTTGATCTTCCGGCGTGGGCTTGAGAAAACGCGGATTGACGTTCAAGTGCTGCGCGGGATAAGCCTTGGGCTTCACTTCGAATTCGGTA
>JAYUAH010000394.1:0-4411 GCA_043741415.1 Betaproteobacteria bacterium | reverse complement strand
GGTGAAAAACGTGCGGCAATTGATTGCGCTCGCCAAGGCCAAGCCCGGCCGCGTGACCTACGGTTCATCGGGCAACGGTGGCGCGAATCATCTGGGCGGCGTACTGTTTCAATACATGACGGGGACTGCGCTAGTGCACGTGCCGTATAAAAGCGCCGCGCAGTCAGCCACCGCCTTGATGAGCGGCGAAACCGATTTTATGATCAGCAGTACCAGCGCCGCGATGATGCCGATTAAAACCGGGCGCTTGCGCGCGATTGCTGTCACCGGTGCAAAGCGCTTGTCGTTGACACCGGACATTCCCACCGTGTCCGAATCCGGCGTGCCGGGCTTCGAAGTCACCGGCTGGTACATGATGCTCGCCCCCGCCGGCGTGCCGCGCGACATCATCACCAAACTCAACAGCGAAGTCGTCAAAGCCGTGCGCAGCACAGCGGTGAAAGAGCGCTTCGCAGCACTGGGCACCGAACCCGTAGGCAATTCGCCCGAAGCCTGCGGCGAATTCCTGCGTGCTGAAATTGCGAAGTGGACGAAGGCGGTGAGGGCTGCCGGCGCGAGAGCCGACTGAGTGTTGTTTAGCGAGTAGCGATCTGACAGGTAGTGGTGGAACACGAACTCACATTATCGTCCCGGAGTTGACGGTGGCGACAGACCGCTAGCCAACAGTCCAATCGAGTAAATTTCACGTGCTCGCAGCGGCGCGTCGATGATAGAGTACGTTTAAAATAATCTAATAAAATCAAATAATTACGTTATTACGTTATAAGGTGTCTGACCGCCATGGTACTCACCGCGGGTGCGTACTACGGCCTTTACCCGCTTTCGACAATGCAATTGCAACAGCTTGCTTGATCGCTTTTTTCTTGGTCGTTGGATGACTGGCGCCGATCGATCCGTCCTTCTTCCACGCTTTCACGAGTTTACGGATATTGCCGCTGACGATGGATGGGCTGGTTCCTTTTTTGAGCGGCATGTTGTTCCTGTCATTTAAAGAATCAATGGGACGTACGCTCCACTAGCCGCGGCGTAGCAACCGGATCGAAGTCGACCCATTGACCATCGCGCCATTCTCCATCCGCTTGTTCGACATCTGCTGCGCCTTCAGGCTGTAATGCGGCGATGACGCGATGCTCGTTCCCAGGATTCGCGATGCGCACGGACAGGATTACGCCGCCGGGACGGGGTGACGCTCCGGGCTGCTGGCCATTCTCATTCCCCAACCCATAGAGCGCCCCGGCCAGCGATCCCACGTAAGCGCCAGTCGCGGCAGCGGCAAGCGCGACGACCGGGCCCGCCTACTGCGCCGATTGCACCCGCAGCAAGACCTGCAGCAAGGGCCGTGGTCGCCATAGATTTGCCGGCACCTTCTGAGCCGGCATCTACAAGCTCGTCGCCACCGCTGGGAAAAGCATCGTGTTGACCCGGTGGATTGTTGTGAAAAATGCCTATAGCAGTAGCGTCAATAAATTGCGCTAATTTCGCCGCTGCGGCATCCGCGGCGTCTTTTGTTTCAAATCGCCCTGCGATGATTCGCTCCATTGCATCATCCTTTCACGCAGCAGCATCGCTCCTGCGGGGTAAGAAACTTCCGTGTTTGTCGAATAGGGAACACCAAGTAATCGACACACTACTGTCCCTTTCCGGCGCAATTAAATGTGCGTTGGCGTACGCAAGTCTAAGATCGGGCTCAGAAGGTATCCAAAGGCCCTATTTCGCGCAAGCTTCCGTGATCCTTCCCCATAAACTTGGATTGATTGACTCATTTACGGGCGTTAGAGTGGTTACGCTAAGGCACATAGAAAAAATTTGAATTATTCCATTGCCATGATTTAAACTTTATTAGCGCATGTGCCCAACAATACAGCACATCGATAAAATCGCCATGGGTATCGGTGGGTGCCGTGGGGTCGTTGAGTGCGAGAAAATCGATCGGCTGCCCATCGCGGGTCATGAACGACAGCCGTGCGCCGAGCATGTCGGGATTGGTCTCAATATGCGGTGTGCCGAGGCCGGTCGAAATTCTGCCTATGCCGATGTAATTTTCGTTGGGCTGGAACACGCCGACGCCGGCCAGTGTGGCGGGGAGGTTCTGCGCGGCGCGAAACTGTACCCTGCCGCCTGCGATTTGATATTCATGCGCGAGCCGGTCTGGACACTGAACCTGCTTGTGCTTGCCGACCAGGCGCTTTTGTATGTCGCTGACTTCTGCTACCTCGCCGGCGATGCGGGCGATATCCGCTGCAGTGGGTCTGAACAGGGGCGGGCATTGATCGCGATCAGGCATGGCATCTCCTTGGTAGTGAAATGACACAAGGGTATTGTATGTATTGTCGGCACAATCGCAGGACGTGAGAAACAGGGTGGCAATGGGTGCATTTCCACGGCGCGCAACATCAACCGCGTGCAACGCGCGGTGCAAATGTGAGTGATCAGCCTTTATATAAAAATGTGTTTAAAAACAAATACTTACATGTTTTCAGCCTTGCCGAGATAGAAAATGCCCGCGTGCCTCAGTGACCACTGCTCACCCGCGCATTGAATTTAGTAAAAAATTCGCCCGCAATTTTTTTTGCCACACCATCAATCAGGCGCGAACCCACTTGCGCGAGTTTGCCGCCGATCATGGCAGTGGCTGCGTAGTTGAGCCGCGTGCCGCCGTCTTGCGGCGACAGTTTGACGCTGGCTTCGCCCTTGGCAAAGCCGGCAACGCCGCCCTGGCCCTCGAACACGATGCGATAGGATTCGGGGGCGACGATATCCGACAGCGTCATCTTGCCTTTGAATTTCGCGCTGACCGGGCCGACTTTGGCGGTCATCAGGATTTGATATTCGTTGTCGCCGATCTGCTCGATAGATTCGCAGCCGGCGATACACTCTTTCAGTATGGCAGTGTCATTGAGCGCCTGCCACGTCACCTCCTGCGATTGCGGGATGAGTTGTTCGCCGGTCATTTCCATAATGTTTGGGTCTTTCGTCTTTCAGGAAAAACAATAAATTGAATGCCTTACCTTAACAACAAGGCAGCCGCGATGCGGGTGGGCGCTCAGCGCTAACTGCGTCGTGGCGGACTGTTGGAGAGAATGCAGTTGCGCGCCAGCCCGCGCAAGTCGTGGGTGGCGGCGACGCGGTGCTCGCGAATATAGAGTTCGTGATTGTCTTCGATCTGGTCGAGATGGTAGACGTAGTTGATCATCATACCGGCGCAGTTTTTCAAGCCGCGTGCGGAGGTGTCGGCGAGCCAGTTCAGGCGCTCGGCGCGGGCGCCGTTGCCCAGATGAAAGCGTGCCACCGGATCGGCCGGTGCATCGTCGCGTACGGCGTTCAGCAGGTAGTACGCGCACAGCGGCGCCAGCGCTTTTTGCATGGATGCGGCGAGCGCCGGCTGTTCATGCCAGCCCGGCGTGCTCAAGCTGTGCACCGCCTTTTGCAACGGGTGCGCATCGGGGCGCGCGAAACGCTCGGCATGGCTTGCCAGCCACGCGGCGAATCCCGGTATCGGCGACAGCGTAGAGAATGTTTTGATGCGCGGAAATTCCTCGCCCAGCCGCTGCGCGACTTGCTTGATCAGCAGATTGCCGAACGACACGCCGCGCAGCCCCGGCTGGCAATTGGTGATGGAGTAAAACACCGCTGTATCCGCGCGTTCCGGATCGCCCACCGGCGCCTCATGGTCGATCAGCGGCGCGATGGCGCTGCTGATGCCTTTGACCAGCGCGACTTCTATAAAAATCAGCGGTTCATTGGGCAGCGCCGGATGAAAAAACGCGAAGCAGCGGCGGTCGCTTTGCAGCCGGCGGCGCAAATCGTGCCAGCCGGAAATTTCATGCACGGCTTCGTATTCGATCAGTTTTTCAAGCACGATGGCCGGCGTGTGCCAGTCGATGCGTTGCAGCGTCAGAAAGCCGCGGTTGAACCATGAATTAAACAGATGCACCAAGTCGGTATCCACCACCTGCCAGTCCGGATGCTCGACCAGTCCCGTGAGCAGGTGTTTGCGCGCATTGACCAGCGTGGCTGTGCCTTCGGGCGCCTGATTGAGGCGCCGAAATAGCTCTTGGCGCGGCGACGCGGCAGCCTGTTGCAGCAGCATCAGATTCGCTGCCGAGGCGTGTTTGACATAGTGCTCGGCGGCACTGCGCAGCGCGGATTCGGGTGGTGAAAACTCGGCTGCGAGCATGGAGAAAAACGCAGGCCGGTAGATGTTGTCAAGGCTGCGATAAGCGGCCAGCGCCTCGCGTGCAATGGCCGCCCCCGAGACTTCGCCGCGGGTCGACAGCAAGTCGCGCCAGGTTTCGATGACGCGTGAGGAATGGCGGTTCGCACGCGCCGCGACGTTGGGCGGCGGCACTACCGTGCGCACCAAGCGTTTTAATAAAGAGGTAGCCATGGGCCTATGATAGCAGGCGCGTGC
>JAYUAH010000393.1:0-4412 GCA_043741415.1 Betaproteobacteria bacterium | reverse complement strand
GCAGCCCACAGGCCACGTCCCTTCCAACCGGCATTCGGATCGTCAATGCGGCCGTCAAAACCCTTGGCATAGAAGCCGAGCGGATAGGGCACGCGTATCGAAACCATCTTGCCATCTTTGTTGAGGGCGACCAAGCCGTCCATCAGATTTGCGGTCGACATCGGAATGTCGTCGCCCAGACCGAAGGTGTTGTGCTGATCCACCCACGAGTAGTAGCTGGATTCGGCGCTATTCTCGCCGATGCCCTTGAAGCCCGGGCCGGGATACTGATGGAACGCCCAGCCTTCGGGACAATGATCGCCGGTCGCCTTCGGCCCGTTGAGCGGGCCTTTGCACAGACGGCGGTCGAACACACCCATGTGGCCGCTGGCGAGCGACACCCATACGCGACCTTGCTTGTCGATGTCGCCGCCGCGCGGGCCAAAGCCCGGCAGCGGCACATTGAACTGCTCGGCCAGCGACTTGTGCGGATTCTTGGTCGGATCAATGCGCACAACGGCGCCGGGATTGCCGCGCAGCGTGCCCCACACCGAGCCATCGGTCGGGCTCGGCATCACCGCGTAGAAGGTTGCGCCGATGCGCATGTCCTTGCCCGGCTCCTGCGGCTTGCCCGGCTCGGTGTATTCATCGCGCTGACCATTGCCGTTGGTGTCGAGCACCAGCGCGGTCCAGCCTTGCGATTTTTCGATGTCGCCGGTTTCGTCGAGCATCTTGGTATTGATCCAGCCCACATTGCCGCCACCGCCGCCGGTGCTCGCCCATATGGTTTCGTTGGCGTCATAACCGAACTGCAGATGGTGTGAACCGAAGCAGGTTTGATAGGCGGTGTACTTCTTGGTCTTCGGGTCATACATCGTCACCCGGCGGTTGGTGGCTTCGAGCGGGAACTCCACGGCCGAGGGATGGCTCGATCCCTTTTTGCAGAAGTCAGGATTGACCGGCTTGTGGCCCGTCGCCGCGAGCCATACGCGGCCCTTGCGGTCGAACATCGAGTTGTGATTGTTGGCGCGGCTGTTCCAGATGTTTTCCTCGCCCCAATAGGCAGACGGTCCCAGGATCTTGATCGAACCGGCGTTGCCGGGCCCCAGCGCCAACGGCATATCGGGCGTGGTGGGCAACACGAAATTCGACGCTACGTTTTTCACCGGGTCGAGTATCGGCATGTCGTCGCAAGCGTGCTCGCATTGGCCATACAGCGGGCCGTACGCGTTGACCGTTGGATAGCGCCGGTCGCTGGCGATCAGGTCGTGCAGATACTGCTTGTCGTTATGCCAATCACGCAACGTGACCACGATGTTGCGCTCGACACCTTGCGGCCGTGTCGGCTTGGCAAAGGGCAATTCGCCCTTGGCCACGCGCTCGGTCCAGTCGGCGAGATATTTGAACGGCATGCCGCCAAGCTGCCCCGCAGCGGCCGTCACCATGTTCTCGCCCGCCTGGCCGGATTGGATGCGGCGCACCCACGCGTCCTGGTGTGACCTGCCATCAAGGTGGAATTTCGGAATGGTGCGGGTCGACAACTGGCCGAGCTGATGGCAGCCGACACAGCCGTTATTTTTCATCACGTTGAGATAATCGGTGATCTTGATGTTCTTGGGCGCCGCATCACTGCCAAACACGCTGGCCTCGGGGATTTTCATCATCGAGTACCAGTAAATCGCCGGATAATAATTCGCGGCGGCTGCTTCGCTCGGCGCGGGCGCCGCCTTCAGATTCAGTTGCTTGCCGGGCACGCTCTTCACCTTCGGCGAATCAACCAAGCCGTAACCGCGCACCCACACATCGTAATTGGCTTTCGGCAGATCAGGAATGACGTAGCGGCCCTGATCGTCGGTGACCACGATCTTGATGTAGCGCACCGGCAACTCGCGCGTTTCCGCGATCACCCACACGCCGGCCTCCGGCCCCTTGGACCCAGTGACCACGCCGCCGATGTCGTCGTTGTCGATGGCGACCGCAGCCGCCGGCTGCGCGCTGACCGACGAAGGCGCACCCACACCAAAGGCCGCAATGCCGATTGCGGCCACACCCGTTAAAAGAATCTGTCGCAATGTCATTTTATTCTCCTGCCGTAGTCAATCTTAGTCGGGATGTACGCTGGGGCCGCAACTGCATAGGTACGGCCATGATATACGCACCCTTGCCGCGCTTGTTGAGCCAAGGGGCGCGGTCGCCGGTGGTATAGACTTTCAAACACCTTTTTTTACCAAGCAGCACGATATCATCACGCCCACGAGCGGTCAAACACCCCGTTCTTTATTTAAGAGGTTACTTTCGGCAACGTTCTTGTAGGCTGATTTCACGGCGCTTAAATGATCCGGGTCTACCTAAAACCCTTGCCTCGTGCCGTCTAGCCGGTTACCTCAGCGCGCCCGACGCCTTGGCCGTATGCGTGGCAATGGCATCCATCAGCGCCGGTGATAACGCATCGTAGGGCGGCAGGCCGAGTTCCACAAGGCGCGCCCTGACGGCACCCACGTGAGCGGGATTGACGCCCGACTCGATAATCGACGACACGAACGCGGCGAATTCCGGCGCTGCCCAGCCGCTTTCGCTGGAACGTTCGGTGTGGATGAAATCAAATCCGTAGAGCGGATGCGCTTTGTTTTCGATGCGGCCATACATATGCACACCGCAGTCTTTGCAGGCATAGCGTTGAATCGTCGCTTGGGGATCGACGATTTGCAGCTTGTTGCCATTCGCGGTCACGCTCAAGTTTTCACGCGACACCACCGCCACCTGCGAGAACAACGCGCCCGCCGGTTTCCAGCACTTGGTGCAGCCGCAGACGTGATTGTGGGCGCTCTGCCCCTTGATCGCGACGGTGACTTTGTCGCTGGCGCAATTGCACGAGAGCGTGCCACCGGCGAAGCCCGGTGCCGCCGGTTTGATGCCGTTGTCCACTGCCGGATGGATTTTCACTGCGCTACTCATAGTCATTCCCCTCTCGGTTGAGATGATGCCGCCGGCGGAGGCTGGGTCGGCGAGCTGCTATTCAGTGGATAATTTCCCAGCGCCCCGTCTCGGCTATCGCGACGATGACATCCGCAACAGGCTTCACAACTTCGTCATATCGAGAGAAATGCCGCTCTCGACGGCCGTGTGGTCTGCGAGCAACGTTGCCAACTCGCGCGCGACCGCTTCCGCAGTCGGCGCATTGCGCCCCAGCATTTGCAGCAACAGGCGCGATGGCAAATCGGCCAGCGCCACCGGCCGGTTCATTTTGATGCGCGCAGCACTTTCAACGGTGGGGCGCAAATGCGTGGATTTGAATCCGGCTTTGGAACTCTCGATCGCATCGGCCAACGCCAACTGTGAACGCGCGATGCCCAACAGAAGTTCCGCAACCTGCTCGGTGGTGAGACTGGACATGATGCTTCTCCCTGTTTAGCTTGTAAAGATTACGCCAGCACGCCTTCCATCAATTGCTTCCATTGCCGCGCCCACATGTCCGTGGGATCGCGCTTGAAACCGCTTTTCGCGTACTGGTGCCAGCGCCCGCTGACCCAGCTCATGATGAGGTTAGCCTGTGCTGCAGCATCGACATCCTGCGCGATGGCGTTTTGCGTCATGGCAAAACGCAGCGACTGGCGCAGCGTGGCTTCCAGGCGCTCGTGCAACTGATTGATGCGCACCTGCAATTTGTCGTTTTCATTCACCAGCGCGTCGCCGATCAGCACGCGCGTCATGCCGCGGTTTTTTTGTGCAAAGCCAAGCAGCACGCTGATCACCGCTTCGCTCTGGCGCAAACCGCTTTGTTCTTCGGTGGTAATTTTGTTGATCAGCGCAAACAAAGTCTGCTCGATGAATTCGATCAGTCCCTCGAACATCTGCGCCTTGCCCGAAAAATGTCGATACAGCGCGGCTTCCGATACGTCGAGCCGCTTGGCCAGCGCGGCGGTGGTGACTTTCTCCGCGGCCGGGCCTTCGAGCATCTGCGCCAAGGTCTGCAAAATCTGATTCTTGCGATCTGAAGTTCTTGCCACGCGTTTCCCCTACAATGAGTACCCTCAGGTTCGTAACGGTTGTAATTGTTTCAGCATATCGGGCAGCTTGGCCACGCTGCGCACCGTTTTATCTACATACCCTGGCACCCTGCCGCGCGCCACCAATGCGCCGGTGATCCACACGGTCTTCATGCCCAGGCGTTTGGCGGTTCGCAGATTATCCAGATTGTCTTCGACCATGATACAGCGGCGCGGGCGCAAATGGTGGCTGCGGCACAACCGCAGAAAACCGAAGGTGTCGGGCTTGGGCCGATAGCGCGTGTGCTCGATGGTATAGACATCGGCGAAGAGATCGATGATGCCCAGCGCACGCAACACGGCTCGTGCGTAGTGCACCGGCGCGTTGGAAAACACAAACTTGCGTCCCGGCAAACGGTTCAAGGTCGCCCGCAGCAGGGGCTCGGC
>JAYUAH010000392.1:0-10228 GCA_043741415.1 Betaproteobacteria bacterium | reverse complement strand
CGCCACCGGCACGACAATGGTTAATTCACCGCGATGCGTTTGCACCTCGCCGAAGAATTCATCCTTTTTCTTTTTGCCTTCGGGAATCTGCGCCGCACCCAGTTTGACGCCAGCCGGCTCTGCGGCAAACGCAAAACGCTCGCGATACAGGTAATAACCGTCGGCGATCTGATAACGCACTTCGATGTGCGAAGCGTCGAGCACGCGCGCGGAAAAACGGAATGCTTTTTCAGGCTCAAGCAACTCCGGCTGCGCTGCCAGCGTTACGCTGGTGAAGCACAAAAAAATCAATAAAAACAAATACTTATATAACTTCTGCATCAGGTTACTCTAGGTTCCTTGCTTAGCTCGTCACTCACTGCACTGACTACCCATTGCAGATAGCCCGGCAAACCGCGCGCCAGTGGGACTGCAATAATTTCCGGAAGTTCGTAAGGATGCAAACGGCGTATCACTGCTTCCAACGCCGCGTAGCGCGCAGCCGTGGTTTTAATCAGCAACGGCACCTCGTCGGCGTGCTCAACTTTGCCCTGCCAACGATACACCGAAGTACACGCGCCGAGTACGTTGACGCACGCAGCCACTTTTTCTTCGATCAGTGCGTCGGCCAAATGCATCGCCGCATCGCGATCAGGCAGAGTAGTCAACACCAGCAGCACGTCATCAGGCGCATGCATGATCACTAAACGCTCAATTTGCCGGGCACTTGCACAATACCGTCGAGCACACTCGGATAACGCAGCCGAAAGCGCAACTCCTGCTTGATGCGCACATTGGAAAGCCGCCGCGATTCACCCATGAACGACCACATATTTTCGGGAATCACCCGCTGCGCTTCGCTGCGCGTCACACGCGGCGGACGCTTGAGGCCGTGACGATCCGCTACCAGATCAAAGTAATCACCCATTTTCTGCGGCAAATCATCCACCGCGTTGTACGCGCGCCCCGGCGACGCATGATTCAACGCCGCGATCACCAGGCGCGCGAGATCATCGGCATGCACATGGTTCACGTAACTGTCTTCGGCATCGTGCAGCGCCGGCGTGCCGCGCTGCAAGCGCGCGAGCGGCAAACGATCGGCCGCGTAAATGCCCGGCACGCGCAGTATCGACACCTGCACGCCGCTGCGCGCGCCCCACGCACGCACACGCCGCTCCGCATCCACGCGCCGCTGCGCGCGCGCCGTTTGCGGATGTGCCGGCCGCGTTTCGGGCACCACGTCACCGCCGCAATCGCCATACACGCCGCTGGTACTGATGTAGACAAAGTGCTGTGGTAGACTGGTCTCTTTGATGCTTTGCATCCGAATACTTCTACGCTTATTTTTCTTCCGCCCCAATGCGGCAATCAGATGCGCAGTGCGCGTGTCGGTAACTCCCTGCGACGGCGGCGGCGCCAGATGAACCACATCATGCGCAATGCCGGCGATGGCAGACAGCGATTGCGGCTTGTCCAGATCCCCCACCACCGGCGTCACCCCCAGCGCGCGCAACGCAGCGCAGTGCGTCGCATCACGGGTCAACGCGTACACACGATAGCGCGCGAGCGCCAGCGGAATCAAGCGTGTGCCCACATCACCGCAACCGATAATCAGTAACCGTCTCATAGACAATATCTCATAGCCCTCATTTTACGCCATGCCCTGTCAAGTCACGATTAAACCCAGCAACCATGCATTCGTCGTTTCAGGCGACGAAACCATACTCGACGGCGCGCTGCGCGAAGGCTTCAACATCGCCTACGGCTGCCGCAACGGCGCCTGCGGCAGTTGCAAAGGCAAATTGCTCGACGGCCGCGTTGATTACGGCGCCTATCAGGATTCCGCGCTGTCGGACGCCGACAAGCAAAACGGCTACGCGCTGTTTTGCCAAGCCAAACCCGTCAGCGACGTGGTCATCGAGTGCCGCGAAATCAGCGCGATCAAAGACATTCAGGTACGCACCCTGCCGTGCCGCGTGCAAAAACTGGAACGACTCGCGCCCGATGTCATGATGATTCACCTCAAATTGCCTGCCAGCGAGCGCCTGCAATTTCTCGCGGGACAATACATCGACATACTCACCAAGAGCGGCTTGCGCCGCAGCCTCTCGCTCGCCAACGCACCGCACGACGACGCGGTGCTGCAATTGCATTTGCGCGACTACGGCGGCCCGTTCAGCCAGCACGTGTTCCACACGCTCAAAGAAAAAGACATCCTGCGCTTCGAAGGCCCGCTCGGCACCTTCTTCCTGCGCGAAGACAGCGACAAACCCATGATCCTGCTCGCCAGCGGCACGGGTTTCGCACCGATCAAAGCCATCATTGAACACGCGATCCACAAAACCATCAAGCGCCCGATGACTTTGTATTGGGGCTGCCGCGTGCGCAGCGATTTATATCTGAATGACCTCGCTGAAAGTTGGGCGCGCGCTCATGGCGTTCGCTATGTGCCGGTGCTGTCGGACGCCAAGCCCGAAGACCACTGGAAAGGCCGCGCGGGCTTCGTGCACCGCGCGGTGATGGAAGATTTTCCGGATCTATCGGGATACCAAGTCTATGCTTGCGGCGCGCCCATTGTGATCGAATCCGCGCGGCGGGATTTTATGGCGCCGTGTAAATTGCCGGCGGATGAATTTCACGCCGATGCGTTTACGCCGGCGGCGGTGGCGTAGCGTTACAAGGTGATCTGCGTGGGACGCCCGCATGGGACGCCCGCATGGGACGCCCGCAGTGAGGCGATAGGCGGATTTGCCGGTCAATCAACCACGATAGGAACGCGTGTGCGCGACTGAACGTTGGTTTCCCATGCGCGTTTCAATTCGAACACCAATTCGTAAGCGCCGGCGCGTTTTGCCGTGAATACGAAAATCTGCGTTACCGGCCCACCCACGCCCTTACCGATCGGCTCAGCATCCTCGTGGCGGACGTTCGTGTTTGCAGGCTCGCTGGCCAGATGCCAGATAGCGCCCGTGCCCGGTGTCGACGCCAGCCGGATGTTAAGCGGTTCGCCGACCCGAGCCTTCATGGTATCCATGGTGTTTTCAGTGCTCATGCGATCACAGTGTACGCTTCACAGAAAGAATGTGTTGGATCGATCGCACAGCTTGCCAAAGTGGCGTTACTGCCCCTGCGGCAACCTGCCTTACTCCGCCCGGATATTCAGCGCTTTGATCAACTCGCCCTTGTAACGAAAATCCTCGCGCGCGCGTTGCGCGAACTTGGCAGCATCCAGATACAAAATCGGCACGTTAAGGCGCTGACCCGCCGCGCGCAATGATTCGGATTCGGTGGCGCGCGCGCAGGCGCGCTGCAAGCTTGCGAATACCTCGCGCGGCAATCCCTTGGGCGCATACAGGCCGTTGAGTCCCGGCGGCATCGACGGCATATTGAGTTCGGCAAACGTCGGCACATCGGGATGCGCCGCGACGCGCTGGTCGGAAAATAGGGCGATCACCCGTAGATCGTCGCGGCCCGCGACTTGCCCCACCGTGAGCGCGCCGAAGGTGAGTCGCCCCGACAGCAAATCGGTGAGCATGCTCGTGCGATACGGCACGGAAACGGCCTCCAGCTTGCTGCGATAAAACAGATTCGCCACCGACAAATGCCCCACGGTGCCCACGCCGCTGTGCCCGTAGGTGAGCTTGCCGGGATTCGCACGCGCTGCCGCGAGCAAATCGTTGATCGTGCGATAAGGCGATGCGCGCGGCACCGCAATCAGGAACACATTCTCAAACACCTGGCAGATGTATTCGAACGAATCAACACCGTATTTGATGTCTTTCATCAGGTGCGGCGCAATCGATATCGGCGTAGTGGGACCGAAGCCCAGCGTGTAACCGTCGGGGCGCGCGTTGGCGAGCATCGTAAAGCCGATGGTGCCCGACGCGCCTTCGCGATTGACCACCACCATTTGCTGGCCCAGCACGGCGGTGAGTGCAGCGGCGGTGTAGCGCCCGATGCCATCCACGCTGCCACCGCCGGAAAACGGAATGATGATCTGCACGGGGCGCACGGGGTAAATATCCGCGGCGTACGCCGGCGCGTGCGCAAAAATCACCGTCAGCAGCAACAGAATGTAAAACATGCTCGCACCCCCGACGTGGACAATCACTGCAGCGGCGCGCCCATACTACACAAGTTGGCCCGGTGCGCGCGGCAAGTCATTACCTTGGGCGAACGCAGCATAAACTACAATACGCGGCTCGATAAAAAAATGCAGCGCAACCGAAAGCATCTCATGTTGAAAACCATCATCGCGGGTACGGTGCTCGCCGTTAGCACCGGCGCCACATTCGCGCAACAGTACCCTATCAAACCCATCCGCGTGTCCGAAGGCTTGGGTCAGCCCGTGCCGATCGACAATCGTCCCGCGGGCGGCACTATCCTCGGCGCGGAACTCGCCGCGCACGCCGTACCCGACGGCTACACGATTTTCATGGGATCGAACACCTCGCTGTCGATCAACCCGAATCCGCACGCTAAGCTACCGTACGATCCGGTGCGTGATTTCGCGCCAATCACGCGTATTGTGGTGGCCGCGAACATGCTGGTGGTGCATCCGTCGATGCCGGTGCGCTCTGTGAAGGAACTGGCGGCCTTCGCCAAGGCGCGGCCCGATCAACTGAATTACGGTTCGTCAGGCACCGGCACACCCGAAGCATTGGCTGCACAAATAAAACGTGAACTCGTGTTATATGCATCTATCATCAAAAAGTCAGGCATGAAGGTATATTAAAAATGTGTTTAAAATCAAATACTTACATAATTTCATTCGCGGCACTCAGTGCGCTGCCGGCAGCACCGGGGTTCGCGCAAACCGCTTCGACAGAGCCTGTCCTGAGCTTGTCGAAGGGCTCAGGACAGGCTTATCCAACCCGCGCGATTCGTTTGATCGTGCCGTCGGCGCCCGGCGGCGGCACCGACATCGTCGGCCGCGCGCTGGCGGCGAAGTTAACGGAATATCTCGGTCAACAAGTGGTGGTGGATAACCGCGCCGGCGCGGGCACGATCATCGGCATCGACATCGCCGCGAAAAGTCCGCTCGACGGTTACACCCTGCTGGTTGGGTTATCGACGCTGGCGATCAACCCCAGCATGAATGCGAAGTTGCCGTACGACGCGCTGCGCGATCTGGCGCCGATCACACACGCGGTGTCGGTGCCCAATATGCTGACCGTGCATCCGTCGGTGCCGGCGCGCTCGGTCAAAGAATTCATCACACTCGCGCGCGCCAAGCCGGGTGCGCTCAACGCCGGCAGCGCGGGCAATGGCACCAGCCCGCATTTGTCGCTGGAGCTATTGAAGAGCGTCGCCAAAATCGACATTGTGCACATTCCGTACAAAGGTTCGGGCAACGCCATCATCGCCAATCTCGCCGGTGAAGTGTCGCTATCATTCCCGTCGGTGCCCACTGCGTTTCAGTACGTCAAAGCCGGGCGGCTACGCGGCCTGGGTGTGACCACCGCCCAGCGCACGCCGGCGTTGCCCGACATGCCCACCATTGGCGAAAGTGTTGCCGGCTATGAGGCCACGCAGTGGTTCGGCCTGCTGGCACCTGCGGGCACGCCGCGCGCCATCATCGACCGTGTGCATCAAGAAACCGTGCGTGCGCTGAAGTCGCCCGAGGTGATTAGACAACTCGTCGGCGAAGGCGCGGATATCATCGGCAGCACGCCCGAGGTATTTGCGGCTTACATCAAATCGGAAACCGAAAAGTGGGCGCGGGTGATCAAGGCAGCAGGCATCAAGCCGCAGTAGCAACCACCGCCGGCGACGCACTACGTTTAAGCAATTTCAACGCGAGCTCCAAACTCTCGCGATAATGCTTTTGCGCGGCGTCCACCTCACCGAGTTGCTCATGCAATTGCGCGGCGGCGAGATGCGCTTCCACCGTGGGCTCGACCGAGATACTGGCATCGAGGTAGTTGCGCGCCTTGCCCCACAGGCTTCGCCGCGCGCACAAACGGCCGAGCGTACACAGCAGCGCCGCATCGCTACGGTGAGCGGCGAGCCAGCGCTCGGCACGCTCGATCTGGCGCAGTGCGACGCCGTCGGCACTCACACTGGGGCCCGCGCAATCGGCGTAAAGACCGGCCAAATCGCTGTCCCACAGGTGATCGAGGCTGCGCTCGATCATCGCCGCGGCATGTTCACCGGCATTACGTGAGAGATAGCTCTGCGCGGCAGCCTGCGCCACCCGCGTATCACGCCGCAGCGCCTCGGGGATTTTGCGCCACGCTTCATCGAGTGACGCGAGATCGGTGGCGCGCCGCTTCAAGTGCTCCGCCCACGCGCGGCAGCGCAATTCGGTGGCCTGCGCGGCATCGTAGACTTTGCGTTTTTCGAGTTGGTCGATCACGGACAGCGATTTTTCCCATTCGCGCGCGAGTTGCAGCGCTTGCAGTTCCAGACGCAAACCGGCGGTGTGCTTTTGTGGCAACGCTTGCAACACGCCGAGCGCGTCGCTGGCGCGACGCTCTTTCAACAGTAATTCGGCTTCGGTGATGACTTTCATGATGTCGTCGCCGGCCAAGTGTGTGGCGCCTTGCGCAAGATACGCATCGCGGCGCTCCGGGGCGCGCAATTCGTGTGCGGCGCGTGCGGCGAGCATCGCGGCGAGGCCCGGCTGTTCGCCGAGTTCGATGGCGCTGACCGCGGATTTTTCAGCACGCGCATAACGCCCCGAAAAAAATTCGTGTAGTGCCCCGGTCAGCGCCGCGTGCGCGCGGCGCTGCTTGCGCGCCTGCCGGTACTCGCGCACGCGCTGCGGCATCGCCACCATCGCAG
Source organism: Betaproteobacteria bacterium (assembly GCA_043741415.1). Lineage (GTDB taxonomy): Bacteria > Pseudomonadota > Gammaproteobacteria > Burkholderiales > SG8-41 > UBA5216. The sequence continues at coordinate 3,463 of JAYUAH010000392.1, read as the reverse complement.
ACACCATGCGTAATGCGAGATACATCACCGCGAACGCGCTCGCCAGCAGCGCAATCACCAGCACCAGCGACAGTTCGATGCGATGCGGCGGCAACACGATTTGCACATAACCCGTATTCGATTGCATCGCCACACCGACCAACCCTACGGCCAGCGCGATAGCGATCAAAATCCACAGCAAGGACTTCACGGCTTTAGCGCTTGTAACATAAAAGTTGTTTGAAATCAAATACTTACTGTTATTTACTGTTTTGTGCGCGCTGCGGCAGGCAACACCGCGCGCAGCGCATCCAGGCTCGCCGACAAATCGGGCAGCTCGATGCTGACATCGGATTTTTGCAACCCCGCCAGTGACGCGCCGGCAACCGTGACCGCTTTGTCGCGCGTATCGAAGTAGCGATTGAGCCATTCCTGCGCCGCTTTCAAGTCGCCGCGAAACGTGGCCTGATCGCGCGTGAGCAAAGCCATGCGCGCGGTGAGTAAACGCAGCTTCAAATTTTCGCGCAGGAAAAACGCCTGTGTCGGCGCGAGCAACGGCACATCAGCGTTTTCGATGCGTTGCACGCGTACCATTTGCCGCAAATCAGCCCACATCTCGCGTGCGAAGCGCGACCACGCGCTGTCATTCTGCACCGCAGCGCTCGTGTCTTTTGCCGCTGCCGCAGGGGGTGACGCCACGTTACCGGGGGCGCGCGTTTCCGCTGCCAGCGGCAGTTTGTCCACTGCGCCGATCACGGTATCAATGCGCACACTGAGGCCCGCGGTATCGACAAACGGCGCGGCTTTCAAGCGCGCGAGATCTTCGCTGATCGCCTTGCGCAAGGTGAGTAACTGTGGGCGGTTCATGTGCTGCAAACGCGTGTCAGCGGCTTGCAGCGCGATCAACGCCGCACGCACATTGCCGGCAAGCTGCAATTGCTGACTCGCCACCAGCAGCGTTTGCTCGATTTCGGCAAACGCCCATTCGTCGCGATTGCGCGACAAATCCTGATACAGCGCGTCGAGCGCAATCTGCTGACTTTGCGATTCGGCGAGCTTGCTTTCAAGCACGCCGATCTTGACCGACGCTTCGCGCGTGGCTTCGCGCAACTGGTCGCCCGCGAGGCGCCCCGCTTTGGATTGCGCATCGACATCGGCCAGCCGCTTGGCTAGCTCTTGACGCAAGCCGTCGATATCCTGCCGGTTGCTGTAGGCCTGCCAACCTGCAATGCCCAAGGCTGCCAGCGCTATCAACAACACCACGACCAGCCACATCGCGCTGCGGCGCGCGGCGGTATTCGATGCGGCGGCGGGGGTTTCACTCATGAATGGGCAACACTTCAAATCGCGGGAGGAAATCGTGAGTATGCATCGGCAAGGGCGCCCAACTCAACCGGAAAGATGACGCATCACCGTCGCCAGCAACGCGGCGTCGCCGGCTGCAGATCCTGTAACCTTGGTCATGCCCAATTCGCGCGCCACCGCCGCAATGCGCGGGTGCGGCACCACGATCAGCGTGTCGCGCAGACGCGCTTCACCTGCCGCACCCAGCATGACACACAGGTTACGCAGGCCCTCGCTGCTGGTGATGATGACCGCGGCCACTTCGTTGCGCGTGAACGCATCGAGCAGCGGCGTTGCGTCGAGCGCGGGCAGCACGCGCTGATAACAGGTCACCGCGTCCACCGCGGCACCGCGGACGACGAGTGTTTCGCTAAGATGTTCGCGCCCGCCATTGCCGCGAAACAGTACGATGCGTAAACCGCGCACGTTTTGCATGAACGGCGAGGCGAGCAAGGACTCGCTGTCGTAACGTTCCAGCGGGGCAATGATGTCGGTGAAACCAAAGCGTTGCAGCGCACGTACGCCGCCCGGCCCGATGGCCGCACAACGCATTTTTTGCGGCAAGGTTCTACGCGCAGTAATCCGCGTCATTGCTCTATCCACCGCACTCGGACTGATGAAAATCGCGAGCTCGTATTCGTCCAACCGGTCAATCACCGCGTCGAGCGCGGCGAGATCCGGCGCATCGCGAATTTCAATCGCCGGGTACAACAGCGGCACGCCGCCCGCGTCGCGCACCAACGCTGCCAGTGGCTGCGCTTCGCCTGCCGGGCGGGTAATGACGATGCCGCGCCCGCGCAGTGCGTCGCTCATGGCGTATCAAGCGCGGCCAAAATATCCGCCGCGCCCTCGCCACGCAGCCGCTCGGCCAGCGCTGCGCCGAGCGCTTCCGCATCCCCAATCTTGCCCTCGATGTGCGCGCTGACATGACGTGTGCCGTCCGGTGCGCCGACGTAACCGCGCAAATTCAGATGCGCGCCGGTCACGGTCGCATAACCGCCCAGCGGCACATTGCAACTGCCCGCCAGCGCCCGCGATAGCGCGCGTTCCGCGCTCACGCATGCCGCCGTGACATCATGGTGCAAAGGGCCGAGCAATGCCAGCAGGTCCGCGCGATCGCCGATACATTCAATCGCCAGTGCGCCTTGCCCCACCGCGGGCAGCATATCTTCCGGCGCGATTGCGGCAGTGATGCGCTGCTCCAACCCCAAGCGCGTCAAGCCCGCCGCCGCAAGTATGATAGCGTCATAGACGCCCTCATCGAGCTTGCGCAGCCGCGTTTGCACATTGCCGCGCAAGGGTTCGATCACCAGGTGCGGATAACGCGCACGCAACTGGCTTTCGCGGCGCAGACTCGAGGTGCCGACGCGCGCACCTGTGGGCAATGCCGCCAGCGCCGCAAATTTTGTCGACACGAACGCATCGCGCGGATCGGCGCGCTCGAGTATCGCACCCAGCGCAAAACCTTCGGGCAGGTGCATGGGCACATCTTTCAACGAATGCACGGCGATGTCGGCACGGCCCTCGGCGAGCGCATCTTCGAGTTCTTTCACGAACAAACCCTTGCCGCCGATTTTTGCGAGCGAACTGCCGAGCTTGCGGTCACCTTCGGTGGTCATGCCAAGTATGCGCACTTCGAGCTGCGGATATAATTTACGCAGTAGCGATTCAACATGACGCGCCTGCCACAGCGCGAGCAACGACTCGCGCGAAGCAATCACAACACGTGTCGGCACGTCGTGAGACATATTAGCTAACATATTGTTTTTAAATAATTATTTTGAGATCGCGCAGTGGTCATGAGCGGCGCAGATTCTAGCATGTGCGTGTGTCACGGTCGTCGCGCGCGGTGAGCCACGGGCGGCAGTCGCAGGATTTGCGCGTAGACTCACGCGGAGCCGTTTTCTGACAGGGGAGCCCGTATGAAACACGTTTTAAGTACAGCGCTCGCGGCGTTGGCGTTGATGATTGCAGGGTTCGCCAGCGACGAAGCCGCGGCGCAAAGCGGCAAGCCGGGCGCCGGCCCGCTGCAAGGTTATTTTTTCGTCGGCGGCCGTTACGTGGATACCAAAACCGGGCCGATGATGGAACGGCAGATGTACGTCGAATACCGGTTCCCCGCCAAAATCACGCAGCGTTA
>JAYUAH010000391.1:0-1778 GCA_043741415.1 Betaproteobacteria bacterium | reverse complement strand
GGCTGGCGCGCATTGTGCTGCACAAGGGTGTGATCGACTTCGCACAACGCATACCGGCGCGTGACGTCGAATTAGTGGCCGCTGTGTCGCTGCTCGCGGTACGCGACGATCTGCACCCGGCACTGCAATTCGCGCTGGCGCAAGCCGCCGCCGAAGTGCACCGTGCGCCGGGCATTTTCAATGCCGACAACCAGTTTCCGCAAGTGCAGGCCACCGAATTGCCGATGAGCGCGGTGGCCGAGCGCTTTTACAAGAATGGACCGCCGTTTTTCCAGCGCTATCTGCCGTTCTGGATTGCAGTGTGGATGGATCGCCTGATCGTGCTGCTGGTGCCGCTGGTGGCCGTGCTGGTGCCGGTGTTCAACTTTCTACCGGCACTCTATGACTGGCGCGTGCGCAAGCCGCTATGGCGCTGGTACGGCGACCTGCGCAAGCTCGAAGCGGCCATGGCCGAAAATCCTGGGGAGCACAAGCTACACGTAGCGGAAATGCAGCGCATCGAAGAAGGGGTGGCCGCCCTGCCGTTGCCGGTGAAATATTCGGAGGCCCACCATAACCTGCGCTCGTACGCCGAGTATGTGCGGCGCCAGCTCGATGCGATGGCCCCTCAAACTGCGGCGGTCTCGACAGCGGCCTGAGCGGGCTGCACCGCAGCAAAAAACGCTTCCACCTCCGCCAATTCGCGCGTGCGCTTCATCGGCGGCAGGCTGCGCCAGATGCGCTTGCCGTAGGGCTTATCCACCAGGCGCGGGTCGCAAATCATCAGCACACCGCGGTCGTTTTCATCACGAATCAAGCGCCCGGCGCCCTGTTTCAAGGTAATTACCGCCTGCGGCACTTGATATTCCATGAACGCATTGCGGCCTTCGCGATTCATTTTGTCGATGCGAGCGGCGAGCACCGGATCGTCCGGCGGCGAGAACGGCAGCCGGTCAATCACCACCACCGACAACGCGTCACCACGCACATCCACGCCTTCCCAAAACGATTGACTCGCTACCAGCACGGCATTGCCCAGCGTGCGAAAACGATCCAGCAATTCGGTACGTGAACCTTCGCCCTGCAGCAGCACCGGATAATCGAGCCCGCGCGTTTTGAATTCCTCGCGCACCAGCTCGCACGCCTCGCGCATCGCGCGCAGACTGGTGAACAACAAAAACGCCCTGCCCTCGCTCGCCATCAGCACCGGCAACGCGGCTTTGACTACGCCGGCGGTGTACTCGCGCGTATTCGGATTGGGCAAATCTTTCGGCACATACAGCAGCGCCTGGTTTTCAAAATCAAACGGGCTCGGCCAACTTTTCGTCTGCGCGTCTTCCAGGCCCAACTCACCGCAGTAGTGTTTGAAATCGCCGTTCACCGAGAGCGTGGCCGAGGTAAACACCCAGGCACGTGAAGTTTCGGTGACCTGCTTGCGAAACACGTCGGCAATCGACAACGGCGTGGCATGCAATTGCAGCGAGTGGCCGAACAACTCAATCCAGCGCACGAAGCTGTCATCCTTAGCCTCACGCCAGCGTGCAATGGTCTGCGCCAGCGTTTGCGCGCGCGCGCGGCAGCTCTCCAAGCCTTCGCTGCGCTCGGCCTGCGATTCGAGCATCACAAACAGTGCAGAGAGTTTTGCGCACGCGTCGTCGAGCGCACCGGTGAAGTCGGTGTCACCGTTGATATCCTTGTGCGTCAAGCGGCCTTGGTCTTCGTCGCGCGCCAAACGTAAATCGCGCGCGGCTTTTTCGAGCGCCAGCGCAGCCTCGGGCAGCGCCGCAAAATCACGCGCA
>JAYUAH010000390.1:0-1783 GCA_043741415.1 Betaproteobacteria bacterium | reverse complement strand
TTTTGAGAATGACAGCACCACTGAATATTTTGTTTGTATGCACCGGCAACAGCGCGCGTTCGATACTCGGCGAAGCGCTGGCGAGCACGATGTCCAACGGTCGTCTGCGCGGCTACTCGGCCGGCTCGCATCCCGGCGGCAAAGTAAATCCGTTTGCCGCCGAACTGTGCGCACAACTGCATTACCCGGCGCAAAATCTGCGCTCGAAATCATGGGATGAATTCAGCACGCCCGGCGCACCCGCCATGGATTTGATGATCACCGTGTGCGATAGCGCGGCGGGCGAAGCGTGCCCGGTGTGGTTGGGCCATCCCGCGACTGCGCACTGGGGCTTGCCGGATCCGGCGGCGGTAACCGGCAGCGATGCCGGCAAGCGTGCCGCGTTTGGCGCCATACGCGAGGCCATGGCTAAACGTATCGGCCTGTTGCTGGCGCTGCCTGTTGAAACGTTGTCCGATGCCGAGCGCCGGGCAGAAATGCGCCGCATCGGTGAAACAACGGTCCTCGATCCCGCGACGGAAAAATTGTTTCCGGCGCGCTGATCGTTAATCATGACGGTATCATCTTCGCAGCGCATCGCTGCTGAGTTCGCCGGTACGGCGCTGCTGCTGGCCATCGTCGTCGGCTCCGGCATCATGGGCGAAATGCTGGCGGGCGGGAATGCCGCGGTCGCGTTGCTGGGCAACTCCATCGCTACTGGCGCGGGACTGTACGTCTTGATCACCGTGCTGGGCCCGATCTCCGGTGCGCATTTCAACCCGGCGGTGTCGCTGACGTTCTGGCGCACGGGCGAACTGACAACAGCCATGCTCGCCGCCTACACCGTCGCGCAGGTGTGCGGCGGCGTGATCGGCGTGTGGCTGACGCACCTGATGTTTGATTTGCCGGTGCTACAGTTTTCCACCAAGCTGCGCAGCGGTGTGCCGCAATGGGTATCGGAGTGCCTCGCCACCGGCGTGCTACTCGCGACGATCCACTTGGGCCTGCGTAACGCGGCCGAGCGCGTGCCCTTGCTGGTGGCGCTGATCGTAACCGCCGGCTACTGGTTTACCGCGAGCACGTTTTTCGCGAACCCGGCGGTGACCATCGCACGGTCATTCAGCAACACCTTTGCCGGCATAGCGCCCGCCGATGTCGCCGGTTTCATTGCGGCGCAACTCATCGCGACGGTGCTCGCCTGCGCTGTGGTATCGCGTCGCCGTCCGTAGGTCTTTTCGTTTCCAGCGCTTTGCCGAGTCCACGCGCGAAACGCGTGTGTGTATCGCGTCGCGCGCAATTTGTTGTTACCTCTGCCTAAATGTTTTATTTCGGTCGCAGCGCCACGTAGGTCGGCGCAGCTTAATACGCCTGTAACAGTCACCGGCTAACGTATGCCTGCGGCGCACACCGCGAGCGAAGTCCGCTACTTCGATCAATTTCAAAAAGGGGATGTCATGCACAGATTCGTAATAAAAGGGATAGCACTTGCCGTATCGGCACCGGTTATGAGTGCACTGATGCTGCCGGCAATGGCGGCAGCACCGGTGGTACAAGGTCCCGAATCCGTACAGGAATGGTATGACGCGGGAAATCGCTTCATACACGATAGCCGCCGGTTGCACGCCAACGAGCGCAAGGCCAAGAATGTCATTTTGTTCGTGGGCGATGGCATGGGCGTCTCCACCGTCACCGCCGCGCGCATTCTTGAAGGTCAGCTTCGTGGCCGGCCAGGCGAGGAAAATCGCCTGTTCTTTGAAACGCTGCCGTATTTGGCGCTCTCAAAGACCTATTCCTGGGATCAACA
>JAYUAH010000389.1:0-4429 GCA_043741415.1 Betaproteobacteria bacterium | reverse complement strand
ACAACGCCTTTACCTGCGCATTGCGGATGTTGCGGTCGCTGTATTGTTTGAGCAGCGCCTGACCTTCGATCAGCGCCACTGCCACCGAAAACGGCAGCGACACCTGAGCTTCATGGTAAGTGCGCGGCGCTTTGTTTTGATGATAGAGCGCCCAATCGGAATGACGCGCAAAGTGTATGGACTTGACCTTTTTCACATCGAAGCCCGGCTGCTTGCGAACATCAAGTGCACAATCGATGGCGTTGTGGATCGGCCGCGCACACGAGTAGGGCTTGAATTCGATCAGCAACTCGTAGGGCTTGTTGATGCCCTTCACCAGTTCGGCGGGAGAATTCTTATCGGTAAACGCCCGCAGAAATCCGCGCTCGCCTTCGAATATCGTATCAGCACCCGTGAAGCCCACCTGCGCCATCAGCGCAGCCGTCACGCCGTTACGTGCGGTCGGGCCGGGGTTGAACCGCTTTTGCATCGACGGGCCGTACATTTCCATCAGGCCCGACGCCTGAGCGCCCGCCATGCCCAGCGCGTTGGTCATTTTGTCGGCGTTGAGTTTGAGCAGTTTCGATGCCGCAATCGTCGCACCAAACACGCCGCAGGTCGGCGTGGTGTGAAACGCGCGATTGCGCAGCGAGTTGTTCGCGGCGCGGCTGGCGCGCTCCATCATTTCGCAACCGGCGGCCAGCGCCGTGATCAGTTGCTTGCCATTCGCGTGACTGAAATCCGCCACCGCCAACGCCGACGAATACACCGGCGGGCTAAAGTGAAACAACGCCAGCACGTCGATGTCATCCAACTCGATGCTGTGTGACGAAATCGCATTGGCGAATGCGGCGGCAGTCATGGTCACCTGCGCGTTGTCGCCGATCAACCTGGCCTGGCCTTTGCCGCCGTGCTCGCGCGCAAAACGCCGCGCGATATGGCCACTTTCGCTTTGGCTGCCGGCGAGGGCTACGCCGAGGTAATCGAGCAACAGGCGTTTTACGGCGTGGCGGGATGCTTGCGGTAACGCGTCGTAGGTTAGTTTGGAAAAGCGGGTGGCGAGTTGCCGGGCGTGGGTTGGTTGAGCCATTTCAATACCTTTCAATACTCCGAGTCGGTCGAAAAACCACCCTGTCATTCCCGCGCAGGCGGGAATCCATGCGCCGTTTCAAGTGGCACGTGTGTTATGGATTCCCGCCTGCGCGGGAATGACAAGATGGAAGTTTTTTGGGCAGAACTGAATGCGGAAGGGTGACGAGAACTTTAACTGCTTTTTACCGGCTTCGCCATCAGCGAAATCAATTCAGAAACATCGTCGATTTTATCAAGCGTAGCCGCGAGCTTCACGAATTTATCAATGTCGCCTTTCGCCACACAACCGCCGACAACATGACGAAACTTATATTCGATGTCCTCGCGCTTCAACGGATTCTCCGGACTACCGCGCCGGTGATGCAAAAATTTCTCGATCACGCGTCCATCCTTCGCCGTGACACGCACGCGTGCGGCGTGCCTAAACGGCGCGCCCATTTTCTCAATCTCCGGATCGACAAACGCCGACACGCGCGAAATAAAATCGAATATCGCCGGGTCATGCAAACGCGATTCCTTGTATTGCTCCGTAAACGCCATGCCATCGAGCGCCGTCACCGCGAGGCCGTAATACAAATTCATTTGCGCGGCGGTAACACCCTGCGCTTTGTATTCCCACGCGCAATGCACATGCGTCATCGGGCTCAAACCGGTTTCGAGTTTGGCGATGTCGCCGGCCTTGAGATTATTTTCGCGCATGATCTCGGTCAGACCATCGAGCGCGGTGTGGATGCTGGTGACGCTGGCGTGCGGCTTGTAGCCGACATTGAGCGTCTCCCATTCGCGGCCCAGGCCATCGGTGAGGCGCGCAGCGTTGGGCGTGTCGGAATACACCGAGAGATAACCGCCGTAGGCCGCTTCCAGCACATCGCTAATGCCGGTGAAGTCACGCTGTGCGAGTTGCGCGGCATACACACCACTCTGCGCCGCGCGGCCAGAATGAAAGCGCTTGACCATTGCGCCTTCCTGCGCCGCCATCAAACCGCCCGCCTGCGAGCCGGACATGCCCAGCGCATGCTGAAACTGTTCCGCATTCAAATTCAACATACGCGCTGCCGCCGCACTCGCGGCGAAAACGCCCGAGGTACCTTGCGGATGAAAACCGCGGAAAAACAATCCCATGGTCGCGGCATTGCCGACACGCGCACCAATTTCATAACCGGCGACCATGGCGGTGATCGCATCTTTGCCGCTTGCGCCACCCGCCGCTTCGGCCAACCCCAACACCACCGGGGGTGCTAACGAGCCGATATGCACAATGGATTCCTTATGGATGTCGTCCAGCTCAAACGCATGGCCGGAGGTGCCGTTCACTAACGCGGCCAGCGCCACTGAAGATTTTTTCCCCATGCCGAACAGCGAGGCCACGGGCCTGGCTTCTTCCGCCATCGCGAGCTCGGCAACTTTTTGTGTCCACGGCAAGGTCGCGCCATACAGCACGCAGCCAATGTGATCGAGCACCGATAGCTTGATGCGTTCGACCACCTCTTTCGGCAGATCGTTAAATTGAATCGCCGACGCAAAGCGTGCGAGATCGCGCGTGGCGTTGGGCAATAGCGGAGGTTTGGAACTGCTCATTACGATTGACTCCGGGAAAAATGCGAACGGGCGAACGATTCAACCCACACCGCGCATCATCATGCGTAGCAATAAATTCATTTAAAATCAAATACTTACATTAATTTTACCGCTGACACCAACAATCAATAATTCGGCACCGCATCCAGCCGCACCACGATATCTTTCAACTCAGCCGATGCCGCCGGATAACGCTGCATCACCAGCGGATCGTGGCCGGGCACAATGTGCTTGGGCGAATCGGCAAGCTCATGCAAACGGCGATAACCATCAAGCGTATCACCCAGATGAAACGTGGTGGTAAACACGCGGCCCTGTTCGAAATGCTCGTAGTAGTGGCTGGTGTCGGAAGCCACCACCACCCAGCCGCGCGCGGTATGCACGCGCACGCATTGCAGGCCAGCGGTATGGCCGCCGATATGATGCAGGCTGATGCCGGGCGCGAGTTCGGCATCGCCGCGGTAGAAGGTGACGCGATCCTTGTAGACCAGGCGCACCATGCCGATCACTTCCTCGACTTCATAGCCGTGATTGAACTGCTTGTGGCGCATATGGCGGCCGGTGGCGTACTGCATTTCGGTGTCCTGCAAATGAAACTGCGCCGCGGGGAAATCCTGGAACGTGCCGACGTGGTCGTAGTGCAAATGCGTGATCACCACGTTCTTGACTTCGGCAGCCTTGCACGCCATCAGCGCCAGACCGTCGGCGGGCGAACGTAGAAAAATGCGCTTGCGTTTATCCGCCATCGATTGGGTGAAGCCGGTGTCAATCACAATCTCGCGCCCGTCGCCGCGCACCAGCCACACAAAATAATCCATCGGCATCGGCGTGTTGTGCGGATCGCCGCCGACAAAATGCACGGGACGCAGCGCATCGCGCCAGGCGTATTTGATGGCGTAGATTTCGTAGTTGGGGAGTGTCATGAGCATTCCTTTAAGTCATTCAAAAGCTTTTTGCCACAGAGAACACAGAGAGCATCAAAAAATCCCCCTGCCGTAATTCTCTCTGTGATCTCTGTGACCTCTGTGGCGAATGTTTTTAGGTCTAAGCCATCTGTCGCTTCACCTCATTTGCCGAAATCACACCGCGAAATCTGTGATCCACGCTCAGCGCCGCCAGCCAGCCGTCGCGCAAACAAGACAAAAAATCGCCCGGTCGATAACAATCGCCAGCGAGTTCGTATTCAACGCCGGCTTCTTCGAGCAGCGGCACCACGTCGCGCACCGGCGCGGGGCCGGTAGCGAAGATTAGCGCGTCACCGACATCGATGTCGCGCACGCTACCGTCGTCGGCACGCAGCGTCAACGTCGTGCCAACCGCACGCTGCACCTTCACGCGCGTGAGCATTTGCGTACCGCGCGCGGCGAGGCGCTCCACCAGTTCCATGCGATTGTTGCGTGCCATGCCGGCGGCGATGGTGCCGAGCATTTCGACGATGGTGCACTGCTTGCCTTGCACGCTCAATAGATCGGCGGTTTCCGCGCCGACCATGCCGCCGCCGATAACAGTGACGCGCTTCGCCGCGGCGAGTTGCGCAGGATCACGCAGCGCATCCCACGCATGCAGCACCGTCACCGTGGCCGCGAGTTGCGACACATCAAACGGATGCGCGCGCGGCGCAGCCCCCGTAGCGACGATCGCAAAATCCGGCGCGTAAGCGCGGATCGCCGCCGCAGTGACCGTCATCGAAGTGCGGATGTGCACACCGAGTTCGCGCAACATCTCGAGCCGGTATTCGAGTATCGGCGCTACTTCGATTTTGTCGGGTGCCGCCATTGCC